>JBQCFU010000454.1:0-12363 GCA_051958775.1 Pseudolabrys sp. | reverse complement strand
AGACCGCAAGCCGCGGCAGTTGTCCGGCGGTCAGCAGCAGCGCGTCGCCTTGGCGCGCGCGCTGGTGATCAATCCGCGGGTGTTGCTGCTCGACGAGCCGTTTTCGGCGCTGGACAAAAATCTACGCGGCTCGATGCAGGTCGAGTTGCGGGAAATCCAGCGCAAGCTCGGCGTGACCACCATCTTCGTCACCCATGATCAGGGCGAGGCGTTGAGCCTGTCCGACCGGATCGCGGTGATGTCGGAGGGGCGCATCCATCAGGTCGGATCGCCGGAAGAGATCTACGGGCGTCCCCGCGATCGGTTCGTGGCATCGTTCATCGGCGATGCCAATGTGCTGCGCGGGCAGCTCGATGCGGTCCAGGGCGAGGAGGCTTCCGTGAGTTGTGGCAAGGCCCGGCTCAAGGTGGCGGCATCACCCCTCGGCGGTGTCGCGCCGAAGTCCCCGGTCGACATCTTCGTTCGTCCCGAGCAATTGACGGTGTCGGAGAAGGGCGACGATGGCTTTGCCGCCGGCAAAGTCGCTGCGCATGTGTTCCAGGGCGGCCATGTCGATCTCTACATCGACATGGCGGAGAGCGCCTCGGGCCGGCTGCTGGTGCGGATGCCGGCGCATGAATCAGGCATTCGCTGGCCGATCGGCGGGAATGTCGCCGTAGCGTTCTCGGCCGGGAACATCGCCGCATTTCCCGCCGGCGTATAACCTGAGGAAATCTGTGCGACGCAGCCGGTAGCGGCCTTACGCCGCCGCCGGCTTGCGTTTTCGCGCGGTAGGGAGCTGCGGGAACAGGACCTTCGCGTTCTCCTCAAGAATGGCATTCGTTTCCGCCACCGAGAATCCGGCCTTGTGTACGGTCGCGACCGGATCGATGTCTGCCGGCGGGAAGGAATAATCGCTGCCGAGCGCGATACGATCCGCCGACACGCGACTCGCCAGCCATTTCAGAATCGTCGGATCGTGCAGGATCGTGTCGTAATAGAAGCGCCGCAGATAGGACGACGGCGGATTCTGGGCGACGTCGCCCTGCTGCTTGCTGTCCATCCGCTCATGCATGATGTCGAAGCGGCCGGTGAGATACGGGAACGTGCCGCCGCCGTGCGATAGCAGCAGGCGCAGCGCCGGGAATCGGTCGAGCACGCCGGTCGAGATCAGCGAGCCGACCGTAAAGGTGGTGTCGACCGTGTACTGGGCGATTTGCGACAGCGCGAACTTCGCCGACCGCGGATTGGGCTGCGCCTGGACCGGATGGATGAACACGCCGGCGTCGAGATCGACGGCGGTCTGCCAGAATGCATCGAGGTCGAGTTCACCGAGATTGACGCCGTCGACGTTAGCCGCGACCACGGCGCCGACAGCGCCAAGTTCCTTCATCGCGTATTCGAGTTCGGCGGCCGATTCCTGCGCATGCGGGAAGGGGACCGAGGCGAGCAGCGAAAACTTGTCCGGGTGCTTGTTGCAGAGCGCCGCCATGTGCTCGTTCATGTAGCGGTGCCACTTCACCGATTTGTCGCGTGGCAAGCCCGGCGCGAAAATATCGGTCCACATCGACAGGACCTGATGATCGACGCCCTGTTGCTGCATCGCCTCGATCCGGCGCTCAACCGGTTCGATCAGCTTCGGGAAGAACGGCCGAACCTTCAGCCCGTAATTGAAATGCAGCGCGCACGAGCAGGCCGGCGGGTGCTGGATCACCGACAGATCGAAATCTTTGGCGCGTGCCTCGATCGTCTCGATCAGGGACGGCGGGACATAATGGGCGTGGACGTCGGTCGGCATGGCGGAAACTCCGTCGGTCGGAAAAGGCGAGCGGCGGGATCATCATTCCCGCCGCTCTGTGTCGTGTGCAACTCTTAGTGCTTGGCACCGGTCGCTGCGATGGTTTCCTTCCACTGCGGCAGCGCGGATTTCATCAGGCTCGCGAACCGATCCGGACCGATCCCCGACGCGATCAGGCCCTGACCTTCGAGCTGGCCGGCCGCGGCCGTCATGATGAAGCGTATTGGGCAACGGTCGGGCTGCCCATCTTGTCGTTCCCGCGCTGGCAGCCGATGCCGCGCTAGTGCGACATCAGCGTCGGCACCGTCATCGACTTCATGATGCCGCGGGTGGCACCGCCGAGCACGAATTCGCGCAGGCGCGAATGACCGTAACCGCCCATCACGATCAGATCGGTGGCCGCATCGGCAGCGAAATTCAGGATCGTGGTGGAGACATCCGTCGCCATCGGCAACCGTTTGAGGTCGACTTTCAGATCGTGCCGCGCAAGGTGTTGCGCGATGTCGATGCCCGGGAAATCTTCGCTCTTGGGGCGATCGTTCTCGATGACGATCAGATCGACCGTCTTGGCACGCTTGAGGAACGGCATGGCATCGGCGGCGGCGCGGGCTGCGGCGCGGCTGCCGTCCCAGCACACGCTCACGCGGTTCAGCGCCATCTCGCCCTTCTGGATATACGGCACCAGCAGGATCGGTCGGCCGGCTTCGAACAGCGCGGACTCGGCGATGATCTCGTCCATCGCATCCTGATCGGGTTCGATCTGCTGAACGACGGCAAGGTCGAACCGGCGGGCAATTTCGGCAAATCGCGTCGGTGCGCTGGCCGTGGTGGTGTCGAAGCGATGGGATTCCGCGGAAATGCCCTCGCGTCGCGCCAGTTCTTCGAACCGCGCAATCGCCGCATCAGCATGTGCGCGCGCCTCGGTGCGGGCCTGTTCGAGGAAGCGCGCGGACAGCGATGCGCCCATGTCGACCGGCGGCATGGTCGGTTCGAACTGAAATCCGACGCCGGCGAGATGCGCCTGGAACAGAGCGGCGAGCGCAACGGCAAATGGCGTCGCCGTCGCCTCTGTACGATCGACCGGCAGATTGAGGACAATGTCTTTGATCATGATACGCTCCTGTTTGCCGGCCGTGTGCCGGCCGATTGGTTCTGTCCGTGTTCGGGCGGATCGGGGTCGTTGTCGGCAAGCGCCGTGCGTGCCGCGTTCAGTGTATCGTCAGGCGTGCCGGAAGCGTCGATCCGCCGCCATGTCAGGCGCCCAAGATCGTAGCTGCTCTGCCGTTGTACCACGGCCGCATCGGCGTCCGACGCGTCCCCGATGCGCGCGCCGACGCGTTTCATCCGCGTCGCCAGATCGGCTTCGAGGAACAGTCCGACATGACGGCAGGTGCGGTCTTGCGCGACGGCATCGATCTGCGCGCGTTCCTGCGGTTGCGCAAACACGGCATCGACCAGCACCGAATGGCCGGCGGCGAGCACGCGGCCGGCCTGTTCTAAAAGCCCATCATAGACCCGCCGGGTGATCTTCTGGGTATAGGCGGTGGCAGGGAGCCGCTGCGTTTCCGGTACGGCGGAGAGGTTTTTGCGCGCCACATCGGAGCGCAGCAATACCGCGCCCGGAGCCGGGCCGATCTCGGCGCAGAGCGCGCGCGCCAGCAACGATTTTCCGGTCCCCGAGAGCCCGCCGACGGCGATCAGCGCCGGCTTGCGCGGCGCGATGAAATCGCAGGCGAGGCGGAAATAATGTTTCGCCTGCGCCGCGATCTCCGGATCGCGGGCATGCGCGCTGGTCAGCCGCGCCGCCGTCACCTTGGCGCGGATCGCCGCGCGCAGCGACAGGAACAGCGGCAGCGCCGCCAGCGCATCGAGATGCGACGGCTCGCGCGCATGCTGCAGATAGCGATTGAAGATCTGGTTGGCGGCCAGCGGCAAGTCGCGCGCCCATAGGTCCATCAGCAGGAAGGCGAGATCGTAGAGGACATCGCCGGTCGCGACCCATTCGTCGAATTCGATGGCGTCGAACAGCACCGGCGCGCCATTGAGCCGCACGATGTTGCCGAGATGCAGGTCGCCATGCAGCCGGCGGATGAAGCCGTCGCGGCCGCGCTGGCGCAGCAATGGCCGCAACGCGTCGAGCGTCTCCCGGCTGCGGCGGGACAAAGCGCGGACGGCGGCGACATCGAACAGGTCGCTGCGCTCGATGAAGGCGTCGTCGTTCTGCGTCAGATATTCGCGCAACGCCGCCAGCCAGCGGTCGGCCTGCATCGCCGGTGCGCGGGCGTGCGCGGCGAGCACGGCGTCGGCCAGCGCCCGCGCGGTCGGCTCATCGATGCCTTCGCGCTCCGCGATCCGGTCGAAGGTCTCGTCGGGATCGAACCGTTGCATCTCCACCGCCCATTCGGCGGTCGGGCCGTCGCCATCGAGCGTGAACTTGCCGCAGCGGTCATGGGTGATCGCCACGACCCGGCGATAGATCTGCGGCGCGAACACACGGTTGACGCGCAGCTCGGCCTCGCAGGCCGCGCGTCGCAGCCGCAGCGTCGAATAATCGAGAAACGGGAAGCGCACCGCGCGCTTGATCTTCAGGGCGCGGTTGCCGGCGAGAAACACCATCGCGGCGTGGGTTTCGATGACATCGACCGCCGCACCGCCATGAAACGCCGGATCGGAGAGAGCGGCGATCACCGCGTCCTGCCCCTGCGGGTCGCTTTCCCGCAACTCGTCGGTGGACACGGCGGCAGCCTCCCTGGGGCAGAATGATCGCGGCAGCGGCACCCCGAGGGGATAACCGGCCGTGCTGCCGCTCTGTTCCGGTCGGCTGGACTGGCGCAGACAGATCATGACGATCATCGTGGCGACTGAACGGCCATCTGAGGATAGGGCGGTCCGCATGGCAGCCATTGATCGAAGTCAAGGCCGCCGATGCGACCGCGTCATGACGTCCGGGTGGGAAGCGATGGCGCCGGCGGGTTGGTTCAGGGAGCCTGGCGATCCAGCAGGCCGGCCACCAGCGCCATCCGCACCAGATCGGACAGGCTCTGGGCCTGCATTTTGGTCATGACGTTGGCGCGATAGATTTCGACCGTGCGGGGGCTGATCGAGAGGTCGAACGCGATGATCTTGTTGGCGCGGCCGGCGACGAGGCCATCCAGCACCTGCCGCTCGCGGGCAGTGAGGCTCGTGAGCTTGCCGAGGATGTCGGCGCGCTCGCTGTCCTGCCGCTCGGCGCGGCGATGGGTGTCGAGCGCGGCACGCACCGCGTTGAGCAAAGCGTCGTCGTCGAACGGCTTTTCGAGAAAATCCGCCGCGCCGTATTTCATCGCTTCGACCGCGAGCGGCACGTCGCCATGACCGGTGATGACGATCACCGGGACGGGCTGCGGCAACGCCCGCACGTGGCGCAGCAATTCGATGCCGCTCACGCCGGGCATGCGCACGTCGGTGATGATGCAGCCGGCATGGTCTGCCGGGAGCTTGGCGATCAGTTCGGTGGCCGAGGCATAGGTCTCGACCGGAAGCCGCGCGCTGCGCAGGAGGAACGCCAGCGATTGCCTTACGCCGTCGTCGTCATCTACCACCAGCACCGTGTCGGCTGAGTCACTCATTGTCGAAATCCCGTTCGTCGACCGTGCGCAAGGTAAACCGGAAGCGTGTGCCGCCCCCCGGACTGGCTTCCGCAACGATCTTGCCGCCGTGAGCTTCGACGATGGTGCGGCAGATCGACAGGCCGACGCCCATGCCGTGGCGTTTGGTGGTGAAGAACGGCTGGAACAGTTGCGCGGCAGCTTCCGGCGCGATGCCGGAGCCGGTGTCGGCGACGCCGATCTCGGTGAATCCGCCGGTTACCGGTGTCGAGGTGATCGTCAGTTCACGCACCGGCATATCGGCCATCGCTTCGATGGCATTGCGGATCAGGTTCACCAGCACCTGCTGGATCTGCACCTTGTCGGCGAGCACGTGGTCGCAGGCCGGATCGAGGCGGAAGCGCACATGCACGCTCTGCTCACGCGCCCCGACCAGTGCGAGCGCGCTTGCTTCCTCCACCAGTTTGGTGACGCTTTCCACGCGCCGCTCGCTTTCGCCGCGGGCGACGAAGTCGCGCAGCCGGCGGATGATCTGGCCGGCGCGGATGGCCTGCTCGGTCGCTTTCTGCATCGCTTCGCGCAGCATCGCCGAATCGTCGTCGGCACGCTGCTCGATCAGCCGGCTCGATCCTTTCAGATAATTGGTGATCGCCGCCAGCGGCTGATTGAGTTCGTGCGCCAAAGTCGAAGCCATCTCGCCCATGGCGGTGAGGCGCGACATGTGCACGAGTTCGGATTGCAGTTCCTGCAGTCGCGTCTCGGTGCGCTGCCGCTCGGTGAGGTCGCGCACGAAGCCGGTGAAATAGGTCTGGTCTGACGAGCGCATCTCGCCGACGGCCAGCTCCATGGGGAAGGTCGAGCCGCCCTTGCGTTCACCGACCACGACGCGGCCGATGCCGATGATGCGCCGCTCGCCGGTACGGTTATAGCGCTCGAGATAGCCGTCGTGCCGTTCGCGATACGGGTCCGGCATCAGCATCTTGACGTTCTTGCCGATCACCTCGGCGGCCTGATAGCCGAACAGCCGCTCGGCGGCAGCGCTGAAATTGCGGATGGTGCCGCGCGGATCGATGACGACCATCGCGTCCGGCACGGTGTCGAGGATCGACTGCAGATGCGCCTCACGTGCGCGCAGATCGGCATTGCTGGAGACGATGGCATCACGGGTGCGCAGCAGCCGTTCGCCGAACCAGGCAATGCCGGCGCCGATCACCACGAATACGGCGAGCGCCAGAGACTTCGCCGGCGTCAACGGAAAGTCCGACGGGTCGAGCGCCAGCAGCGCGCTTGCGGCCGTCGCCAGCAGCCCCGGACCGAGTCCGCCGAGACGGCTCGCCGCCAGCACCGCGGGGATGAACAGCAGATAGCGGATTTCGCTCTGCAAGCCCTGGTCGAGCAGAAGGCGCAGGCCGAATGCTGCGGCCGCCAGCGCGGTGGCGATCGGATAGCTCAGGGCCGGCCGCAGCAGCCGCGCGCGGCGCGGGGCTGTCGTATCGGACGGGGGAGAGGCCGGCGGGGCAGTCATCAGGCAGGTCTATCCGGTTCGGCTGCGGCATCGCATCACACCGCGGCATCACATGGCGGGTTGGGCGCTGCGGTCAACCCCAAAAGGCAGGCGTCCTGTCGACTACGTAGTTTCCCTTAGGGTGATTATCGGAATTTTCGCGGTCTCCAGCGCGCGCGATGGTGCCGGCACGGAATCAGAGCTGCCACCCATCGGAGATCGTCATGCATACGGAGACCCTCCCGTTCCACGCCCCCACAGCGCGCAGGATGATGCCGGTGCTGCCGCGCCGCGAGACGGCGATGGTCGGCGATCTGTTCGACGTGATGGGCGTGCCGATGCAGTTCGCGCGCAACGAGGAGGTGTACGGCGAGGGCGAGCCGGCCGATTATCTCTACAAGGTCAAATCCGGCTGCGTGCGGACCTATACGGTGTCGGTCGACGGGCGACGCCAGATCGGATCGTTCTATCTGCCGGGCGATGTGTTCGGTTTCGAAGCGGGCGCCGAGCACAGCCTTTCGGCCGAAGCGATTGCTTCGGGCACTGTACAGGTGGTGAAGCGCGCGACGCTGACCGCCCGCGCCGTCGGTGATGCCTCGATCGCGCGGCAGTTGCTCGAACTCACCTGCGGCGAATTGCGCCGGGCGCAGGATCACATGGGCCTGCTGGTGCGCAGCGCCGCCGAGCGGGTGGCCGGTTTCCTGCTCGCTCTGGCGAAGCGCGAAGGCAGCGCCACGGAAGTCGTGCTGCCGATGTCGCGGCAGGACATTGCCGACTATCTCGGGCTCACCATCGAGACGGTGTCGCGCACGCTGACGCAACTGGAAAACACGGCGGCCATCGCGCTGCCAAGCGCGCGGCGGGTGGTGCTGCGCAACGCCACGGCGCTGCGCAACCTCACCAGCTAGTTCGTCTGCTCGCAAAACGGTTGCTCGATGAGGATGCGGCAAGGGACGGGGCGTCATGGCGATCAAGCATCTTCTCGCACGGGTTGACGGTTCCCCGTCCGATATCGCGGTGCTCGATTACGCGCTGGCGGTGGCCGCGAAGATGTCGGCCCATGTGGACGTGCTGCATTGCCGGTTTGCTGCCGCGGATGCGAAACGCCTGACCTCGTTCAAGCCGCGCACCGGGACCGGCCTCGATGCGCTGGTGGCGGAATATGCAAATGAAGCGGCGCTACGTGCGCGCGATCACTTCGACCGCTGGCTGCGCGCCAACGGTTTGATTGAGGACGAGGCCGCGCCTGCCGGCTGTGCCTTCAGTTGGCGCGAACTGGTCGGCTGGGAATCCGATCTTCTCGCCGCCGCGGCGCGGCTCACCGATCTCACGGTGATGGCGAAGCCGGATCGCACCACGATTGCCGGCGCGCTGGCGCTGGAAACCGCGCTGTTCGAATCGCATCGGTCGGTGCTGATGGTGCCGGAAGGCCCCCGTGCCGATCTGTTCTATCGGCCGATCATCGCCTGGACCGGCAGCCTCGAAGCCTCGCAGGCGGTCAAGGGTGCGCTTCCTCTGCTGGCGACAAGTCAGGATGCGGTCGAAGTGTTCGCGGTCGACGAGCCGCGCCGCGAGGTCGATCCCCATGGGTTGCTCGGCTACCTGCACTGGCACGGCATCGTCGCGGCGCTGACGCCGCGCAACGATGCATCCGGCGTCGGCGACGCTTTGCTGTGGCAGGCGCGTGCGCGCCGTTCAGGCTTGGTGGTCATGGGCGCCTACACCCACGGCCATGTCCGCCAGATGCTGTTTGGCGGCGTCACCCGCCAGGTCATCGAGCAGGCCACCCAGCCGGTGCTGATGGCTCATTAGCGTGACCGGAATCATGTCCGAACACCACGCACCCATTTCGTTCAACGACCACCAGGAGACCGTCATGACGTCCGCCTCATTCCGATCCGCTTCGAATTGGCTGCGCAACGTATTTGCGGCGCGTGCGCTCAATCACGATCTGGAAGAGAGTGGTGAACTCGGCCGCCTCGCTCATGATCTCGGCCTGACGGAAGCAGAACTGAAGATGCTGGCGCAGAAGGGGCCGCAGTCGGCGCACCTGCTGTATGACCGGATGCGCGAGCTGGGTCTCGACCGCGACGATCTCGCGCACGCCGGCGCAGCGGTCACCCGCGATCTCGAACACACCTGCGCCATGTGCCAGTCGCAACGCCGCTGCGCGAAGGATCTCGCCCGTCATGACGCGAATGCCGGCCGGACCTATTGCGGCAACGATCTGACCTTGCAGGTGCTCAAGGACGACAAGGCGCACCACGAATCATGCGCATGACGAACCGGCGGACGATGGCGCTGGCGGCGGCGGCGGTCATTGCATTCGCGGCGACCGGCGCCAGCGCGCAGCTTTCGCCGAGCGAGCAGCGCGGTCGCGCCCTCGCACGCGCCAACTGCGCGCGCTGCCACGCCATCGACAAGGCGAGTGCGAGTCCGCTGGCGCTCGCGCCGCCGTTCCGCACGCTGCATCAGCGCTATCCGGTGGAGACGCTCGACGAGGCACTGGCCGAAGGCATTGTCACCGGCCACCCGAGCATGCCCGAATTCCGGCTCGAGCCCGATCAGATCGGCGATTTCATCGCCTTCCTGAAGTCGCTCGAACGATAATCGGGAGGGTCGGGTCATGACCGAGCCCGCACGCGATACCATGGCTCCGTTCCTGTTCCGGTGTCCGACCACCGGAATGACGGTGCAGGATTTCGTCGCCGAAGGTGACACCGACCTCGGTACGCATCGCGCCATCAAGTGCCTCGCCTGCGGGCGGGTGCACATGCTGGCGATCCGCCGTGCGGCAAATGGCGGCCTCACCGCGCTTGATCCCGATCAAGGCGACTGACCGCCGGCGCGGCAAGATTGCTCCGGTTTTTACGGAGAACGATTCCATGCTTGCCCACCTGTCGTCCGGCGAAGTGATGTTTCTGGCACTGATCATCGTGTCCTTTGCGGCGCTGAGCGCGACGCTTGTCTATGTCAACGTGCACGCGGGCCGGCGTCCGGAAGCCTGATCCGGGCGGGCTGCCCAAGGTCGGTCCGGACGCTCAGATCGGCCGCCGCCGGGGCTGCAAAGCCTGGTAAAACCGGGCGAACAGGCTGGCCCGACGCCCGCAGGCCGTTGAAATCACGGGCAATTGCCGGTAAGACCCGCGCGACGCCGGCTCCAGTGCCGGCGGGGCGGCGGACGCGCCGCCGTCGCAACTCCAACGTCAGGCCATCGCGTTGGCGCCGTCCCGGACCATCGATCCGCAGCCCGATCCGTCCACGCCCGCCCAGGGCGGCGGTCAGGACAAGGCGAAGGAAATCGCGTTCTTCGACGGCCACGCCGCGGCTGACGACTACAATGTATTTACCGAAGCCTCTAACGCGCTGCTGATCGACAGCTTCGCGGGGCTCACCGGATTGCGGGCGGGTGCGCGCGTCGCCGATCTCGGCTGCGGCTCCGGCCTGTTTACTGACCTGTTGCGCCAGCGCGGTTATCGCGCGGGCCGGCATCGACATCAGCTCGAAGCTGCTGGAGGTCGGCCGGCAGAAATATCCGGAGCTGGAACTGATCGAGGGCGACATCGAGCATTTGCCGTTTGCCGACGGCGAGCTCGACGGTGTGCTGCTCTCTGGCGTGATCCACCATTTCCCCGATCCGCGCCGCACGATCGCCGAGGTGCAGCGCGTGCTGCGGCTGGGCGGGCGCTTCATGGCGTTCGATCCGAACCGCCGCAATCCGTTCATGTATCTCTATCGCGACCGCTCGTCGCCGTTCTAGCCCGGTCGGCGTCACCGAGAACGAACGGCCGATCATTGCCGGCGAAGTCGCAGCGCTGTTTTCCGATGCGGGCTTCAAGATGAAGACCGATTACCTGTCGGGTCTGTCCTATCGCTACGTCGCGTCCTCGCGCGCACGCCTGTTTTTGCCGATCTATAATTGGCTCGATGCCATGATTTTCAATTTGCCGCCGTTGGCTCCGATGCGCGCCTTCGTGCTGACATCGGGAGAGAAACTGTGAGCAGCGCTACTTCATCTGCGCAATCTTCCGCACCTGCTGCGGATCTCACGGTGGTTGGCGGCGCCGGCCATGTCGGCGTGCCGCTGGTGCTGGCGTTCACCCATGCCGGCCTGACGGTCAACATCAATGACCTCAACCAGCAATCGATCGCGACGCTGAAGTCCGGTAAGCTGCCGTTCATCGAATACGACGCCGAGCCGCTGCTCCAGGAAGCGCTGGCGCAGAACCGGCTGGTGTTCTCGTCGTCGCCGGCGGGCATCAGCGCGCCCGGCCCGGTGATCGTGACCATCGGCACGCCGATCGATGAGTTCTTCAATCCGGTGCAGCAGGCGGTGCAGGCCTGCATCGACTCGCTGCTGCCGCACATGGTCGACGGACAATTGCTGATCCTGCGTTCGACCGTCTATCACGGCACCACCGCGTGGGTGGACGAGTATCTCAAACGCGTCGGCCGTAACATCAAGGTGGCGTTCTGCCCGGAGCGGATCGTGCAGGGCTACGGCGTCAAGGAGTTGCGGGAGATGCCGCAGATCGTCTCCGGCACCACGCCTGATGCGGAGCGGGAAGCGGCGGCGCTGTTCGCCAGGCTCGCGCCGGAGATCGTCACGGTGAAGCCGCTCGAAGCGGAGTTCGCCAAGCTGTTCAACAACGCCTATCGCTACATCGAATTCGCCGCGACCAACCAGTTCTACATGATCGCCAAGTCGGCCGGCGCCGACTACCAGCAGATCATGAAGGCGATGAAGCAGAACTATCCGCGTGCCCGCACCGTGCCGGGGCCGGGCTTTGCCGCCGGCCCGTGCCTGTTCAAGGACACGATGCAGCTCGCCTCGTTCGCCCGCAATCAGTTCAGCATCGGCCACGCGGCGATGCACGTCAATGAAGGTCTGGCGTTGCACATGGTCGAGGACCTGCGCCGGCAGTTCGATCTCGGCTCAATGACCGTCGGTCTGCTCGGCATGGCGTTCAAGGCGGATATCGACGACACCCGCGCTTCGCTCAGCTACAAGCTCAAGCATGCGCTCATGCCGCTCACACGCACCGTGCTCACCACCGATCCGTTCGTCACCACCGATCCCGAGCTGATGCCGCTTGAGACCGTGGTCGCAAAGAGCGACTTGCTGATCCTGTGCGCGCCGCATGCCGCCTACAAGACCGCGGACTTCAAAGGCAAGCCGGTGTTCGACGTCTGGGGCCATGTCGAAGGCGGCAATGTCATCAAGTAGCGCGGGGGTCTGACGGATGGCGGAAGACTGGCCGAAGATCACGGGCCGCCGCGACATCCCGATCTCGCCGTGGATGAAGGTGATCGAGCGCGCCGTCGAGTTCAGCGAAGGTGCTGCGCCCGAACTTTATCATGCCGTCGGCCAGCAGGATTACATCGCCATCGTCGCGCGCACGCCGCACGGCCTGATCCCGATCGTGCGTCAGTATCGGCCGGCGGTCGAACGCTTCACCTGGGAACTGCCGGCCGGGCTCGTCGATCCCGGCGAG
>JBQCFU010000453.1:0-4411 GCA_051958775.1 Pseudolabrys sp. | reverse complement strand
ACGCCTTCTTGGCCTAATCGGGTGTTTGGACGATCGCCCAGGCCCGCGACCCCGTCCCCCAAACAAATCAGAGCGCGGCGGCGCGCCGCGCCGCCGGCGGCAAGGTTTGCTGGATCCAAACCGACTTTCAATATCAGGCCGAGAGCTGGAGTAACTGGTTCTCCAAGCGGCTACGCAGCGACGCCAGTGCCGCGATGATTTCCGCACTGTCGCCTGGACATCACGGATTCGAGATGTTCGGCGAAATGGACGTCCAGCCATCGGACTGGCGCTGCATCAAGACGCGCTTCAGCCCGTTCGCCAGAGACGCATCAATGCTGGAACAGCAGTTGTCGGCACACGCGATCGATACGGTGATCGTCACCGGAACCGTAAGCAACACTTGTTGCGAGTCGACCGCACGCGACGCGATGATGCTGAACTACCGCGTGATCTTCGTATCGGATAGCAACGCGACGCGAACCGACGCCGAGCACAACGCGACTTTAGGCAATATGCTCCAAACCTTTGCCGACGTCGCGCGCAGTACGGACATTATCGCTCTGTTGAAGAGCAAGTCCGCAACCCGGAGGGGCCAGCCGTGAATTTCGCCATCAATCGCCGCACTGTGTTGCGCGGCATGCTGATTACAACAGTTGTCCCCACCCTGTCGCGCGCCGCCGCTTATCCCGAACGGCCGATCACGGTGATCGTGCCCTACGCCGCCGGCGGTGCTGGCGACGTGACGATCCGCCTGCTGGCGCCATCGCTGGAAAAGACGCTCGGACAGCCGCTGATCATCGATGCGCGTGCCGGCGGCGGCGGCACGATCGGCGCCCGCGCAGTCGCGAGTTCGGCCGCGGACGGTTACACGCTGATGCTCGGCGCAGCCAACAACTTCGCCATCAACCAGTTCATGTTCCCGAAGGTGAAGTTCGATCCGTTCGCGGAATTCACGCTGATCACCAAGGCGGTCGACGTGCCGTCGGTCTTCTACATTCCCGCAGCGCTGCCGGTGAAAACGCTGGCCGAGTTCGTCGCCTACGCCAAATCGCAGGCGGGCAAACTCAGCTATGCCTCGCCGAGCGTCGGCACGACACCGCATCTCGCGGTGGAACGCTTCAAGCAGGCGGCCGGTATCGAACTGGTGCACGTGCCCTATCGCGGCGCGCCGCCGGCGATGCAGGCGCTGCTGGCCAACGAGGTGCAACTCTATCTCGCCGGCTGGGGCGTGGGACGCGCGCATGTGGAGAGCGGCAAGGTCCGCGCCATCGCCGTAGCGGCGGAGAAGCGCCTGCCGGGTGTCGACGTGCCGACCATGATCGAAAGCGGCTATCCCGGCTTCGTCGCGTCAAACTGGTGGGGACTCGCGGCACCCAAGGGAACATCTGCCGCGATTTGCGAGCAGCTTCACGCTGCGGTGGTCACGGCGCTGAAAGATCCCGCCATCCTGCAGAAGCTGGAAACCCTCGGCTTCGTCGCGGTCGGCGACACGCCGGCGGCATTCCTGAAAAACGCGCAGGAGGAAGCGGCGATCTGGAAACAGACGATCGAGCGCGGCAAGCTCGCGGTGGATTGAGGACGATTCTTCGACCCTCGCCGCGGCTCTTGTTACTTCTTGCCCGCCTGCGCCGGCTGATTGCGGACGCTGCCCCACGGGTCGCTCTTGGCGACCGGTCCCCTCGGATCGCTGTGGCGAACCGCGGCCCGATACTGGCGATCGATTTCGGCGTCCTGTCGCTTCTCGGCATCGCTGCGCCGGGTCAGCACCTTGTCGTCGCCCTGCTGGGCCTGCGCCGACGATACCAGTCCGGCCACACTCAGACACGGCACGGCCAAGCATGCCATCAGACCGGAGGCCAACAATAGGACAGTGGAACGACGCATGGCAAAACCTTCAGAGAAACCCGGAACCGGCTCCGAGATGTCCATTCTTGCGAGAGAGGACCGGCATTTTCAAGGCCACAGCCGAGCAATCAGGCGCGCTGGGTCGCAAATTTGAGCGCTGTGGCGCAGGGGCTACGGAACGCGTAGGGATTCGGTGCATAGAGGCCGCGCTTCTCCGGCACCGGCTTGAACTGGTCGGTGAGGCCCACCACCGTCTCGGCCGCGCCCAGCAGCAGATAGCCGTCCGGCGCCACCGCCCGGCCGAGCCGCGCCAGGGTCTCGCTCTTGGTCGGCGCGTCGAAATAGATCAGCACGTTACGGCAGAACACCACGTCGAACGGGCCGAGCGAGGTGAAATCGTGCAGCAGATTGATCGGCCGGAAGCGGACCATCTCCCGCAGTTCCGGGACGATCTGCCAGCGGTCGCCGACCTGCCGGAAATACTTCACCAGCATCTGGATCGGCAGCCCGCGCTGCGCCTCGAACTGGCTGTAGATACCGGCTTTTGCTTTATCGAGAACCTCGCCCGACAGATCGGTCGCCAGAATCTCGATCTGCCATCCTGCCAGTTGCGCGCCCATTTCGCGCAAACTCATGGCGAGCGAATAAGGCTCCTGCCCGGCAGCACAGGCCGCGCACCAGATGCGGATTCGCTTCCGGCCCGCACGCGCCTTCAACAGCGTCGGCATGATCACGTCGCGGAAGTGATCGAACGGCACCTTGTCGCGGAAGAAGAACGTCTCATTCGTGGTCATCGCCTCGACCACCGCGACGATCAGCAGATCGGCACGCGGCTCTTTCAGCCGCCGGACCAGTTCGCTCAAATCAGCGATCGCATGCTTGCGCATCAGCGGCGCGAGGCGGCTTTCGATCAGGTACTGCTTGTCGTTCGACAGCGCGAGGCCGGAGCGTTCCCTGAGGAGCCCCCGGAGAAACTCGTAGTCCGCGGACATCATGACGTCTGCCCCCGGAACAAACGCACCACCGTTTCGGCAATGGCATTCAGTGGCAGAACCGCTGAGCAGCTTCCGGTCGCGATCGCCTGCGCCGGCATGCCCCAGATGACGCTACTCGCTTCGTCCTGTGCGATCATGCTGCCGCCGACGGCAGCAATCGCCTCGCTGCCGTGCGCGCCGTCCGCTCCCATGCCGGTCAGCACCAGGCCAAGGACGCTTGCGCCCCACACCGCCGCGCCCGAGGCAAACATCGGATCGACCGACGGCTTGCAGAAGTGCACTGGCGGGCCGTCGTCAAGCACCGCTATCGGACCTTCCGTGCTGCGCACGATCCGCAGATGCCGGCCGCCCGGCGCGAGATAAACGGTCCCGGCCTTGATCGGTTCGCCGTCCAGCGCCTCGCGCACCGGCCGGCCGCTGCTGCGCTGCAGATGTTCGGCGAGAATGGTGGTGAAGGTTGCCGGCATGTGCTGCGTGATCAGCACCGGCGCTCGCTGAAGTACCGGACCGATCGCCGGGATCAGCGTGCTCAACGCCTGCGGCCCGCCGGTGGAACAACCGATCATCACCACGCGCGGCGGCATCAAGGAAAATCCCCGCAGACGGAACGGCGGCGTCGGCACCGGCGCGTGGACCGCTTGCGATTCTTCACGTCGCAGCGGCACCACCGTCCGTTCGCGCGGTGCGATAGCCGGTCGCACACCACGCATCCGGCGGGACCGCGCACCGAGATGGCGCACCTTGTCGATCAATTCGTGGCGGAACGGGAGCGATGTCGTCGTCTCTCGCGCGGTCTCGGGCTTCGGCACGTAGTCGGCTGCGCCGAGTGCCAGCGCCCGCAGGCTGATCTCCGCATTCCGGCGCGTCAGCGTCGATGCCATGATCACCGACAGCCCAGGCTTCTTCTGGAGCAGCAGCGGCAGCGCCGTGATGCCGTCCATTTCGGGCATGTCGATGTCGAGGATCACCACATCCGGATCAAGACGCTCGACCTGGTCAACGGCATCGCGGCCCGTGCGCAGCGAGGCAACCACTTCGCAATCGGCAGCCGCGCCGATCCATGCCGAGAACAGGCCGCGCGCGACGACTGAGTCGTCGACGACCATGACGCGAATGCCGCGCCGGGCGGCGGGCGCAAGACGGGACGAGGTGTTGATCATCGGATGAAGGCCCGGAATGCGGTCAGGCAAGGCCTGTCCTAGAGCAAACCGACCTCCTGGAATTTCGACTCGACGATGTCCTTGTCGAACGGCTTCATGATGTACTCGTTGGCGCCTGCATGCAGCGCGCGGGCGATATGCGCCACATCGTTCTCAGTGGTGCAGAACACCACCTTGGGACGATCGCCGCCAGGCAGACGGCGCAGCGCCCGCAGGCATTCGTAGCCATCCATGCGCGGCATGTTCCAGTCGAGCAGAATCGCGTCGGGCAGGATGGTGCGGCAGCTCGACAGCGCCTGTTCGCAATCCTCGGCTTCGAGGATGCTGAAATCCAACCCTTCGAGAATCCGGCGCGCAACCTTTCGGATCACGCTCGAATCGTCGACCACCAGACACGTCTTCATTGCCCTATCCTCATGTTCCGATGCA
>JBQCFU010000452.1:0-3128 GCA_051958775.1 Pseudolabrys sp. | reverse complement strand
ATCAAGGACATCGCGCCCGGCGAGGAGATCAACTACGACTACGGCACCGACTACTTCAAGGAATACCTGAAGCCGATCGGCTGCAAATGCGACTCCTGCGAGAAGAAGCGGAAGAAGCTGCGTGCCGAAGCACGCGAGGAGAAGAAGCGCGCGAAGGCCAAGGAGGAGAAGCGCGCTCTAAAGGCTGCGGCGGCCAAGAAGCTGAACGGCCACAAGGCGCTCGGCGTCAAAACGTCGAAGACGGTTACGAAGGGCCGCAAGACCGCGAAGCGCGGATAAGCCGGCGCTGGTCAAGTCTGCGTTTTCGATCCGTCATGGCCGGGCTCGTCCCGGCCATCCACGTCTTGATCTGACGATGGCAAAGAAGACGTGGATGCCCGGCACAGGGCCGGTCATGACGAAGGAGTGTCCGGTTCTGGCCTAGTAGGGGTTTTCCGTCATCACTCGTTGTCCAATTTTCGGTCGCGTATTTGACGCCAGACACGGAGCGGGCAAACCAGCGTCGCGCGCTGTTCCACCGCCTCGACATAGGCGACCGCGAACGCGCAGGTATTCACCAGCACGGTTTCGTGCATGTTGAGCGATCCCGCCAGCGCGCGGATGATCAGGCCGGACGCCCATGAGACAGCCGCGATCACGGCAGGCTGGGTGACGGCGCGGTACAGAGCGATTGCGAACATCGTCATGGTCATCTCCTGTCGTGTGTGAAGATGGTCGCGCCGTGCGCCGGGATCGATTACCTCCGGGGTAATGGAACGCATGAAACGGGCATGGTAGCTTTTCCGCCATGAACAGACACGTTGCAGCCTCCGCCGCCCGATCGCAGCCGCTCCATATCGGCGATCACCTGCGCGAATGGCGGCAGCGCCGTCATCTCAGCCAGCTCGATCTCGCCACCGACGCCGAGATTTCAGCGCGCCATCTCAGTTTCGTGGAAACCGGGCGCGCCGCGCCGTCGCGCGACATGGTGCTGCGGCTCGCCGAGCGCCTCGACGTGCCGCTGCGCGAGCGCAACGTGCTGCTGGTGGCGGCAGGCTTTGCGCCGGCGTTCGCCCAGCGCTCGCTCGACGATCCCGCGCTGACCGCCGCACGGCAGGCGATCGATCTCGTTCTGAAGGCGCATGAGCCGAACCCGGCGCTGGCGGTGGACCGGCACTGGAATCTCGTCACCGCCAACCGCATGGTGGCGCCCCTGCTCGAAGGCGTGCCGCAGCGATTGCTCGGCCAGCCCTTCAACGTGCTGCGGTTGAGTTTCCATCCCGAAGGGCTGGCGGCGCGCACGGTCAATCTCGCCGAATGGTGCGCGCATCTGTTGGAGCGGCTGCATCGGCAGTGCGAGACCACGGCCGATCCAGAACTGATCGCGCTCTACAACGACCTCAAAAAATATCCGGTCCCGGCGCGGAAAGGGCCGATCGCGGCCGACAGCGTCGCGGTGCCGTTCCGGATGCGGCTCGGCGACGACGTGCTGAGCTTCATCTCGACCACCATGGTGTTCGGCACGCCGGTGGACGTCACGCTGTCGGAACTGGCGCTGGAAACCTTCTTTCCGGCGGATGAGCTGACTGCTGAGCGCATGCGGGCTATGGCCGCGCGCCTTTGATCGAACCCGGATCGAGGCTTGCCGCGCCGTGTCGCGAGGCCTATTTCTGGAGCCTACCGGCGGAACAGCCCAAAGGATCAGCCATGAGCGCACTCAAGCCGCTTCAGATCGATATCGTGTCCGACGTCGTGTGCCCCTGGTGCTATATCGGCAAGCGCCGCATCGAAAATGCGCTGGCGCTGGTGCCGGACGTTCCGGTCGAAGTGCACTGGAGGCCGTTCTTCCTCAATCCGTGGGTGCCGCGCGATGGCATCAGCCGCGACGAATATCTGACGGCCAAGTTCGGCTCGGTCGATGCCTACAAGGGCATCGCGCAACGCGTGGTGGCGGCGGCTGGCGAGGAGGGGCTGACCTATCGTCCCGACCTCGTGAAACGCCAGCCCAACACGACGGATTGCCATCGCCTGATTCATTGGGCTGAGCAATCGCCTTCCGGCGACAAGTCGGCGGCGATGAAACAGCGGCTGATGGAATTGTATTTCCGCGACGGCGGCGATCTCACCGACCGCGACGTGCTGGTGCAGGCTGCGGCCGATATCGGCCTGGATGCCGATGACGTGCGCCGGCGGCTTGCCACCGATGAGGACGTCGATCTGATCTCGGCCGAAGCCAAGGACGCTTCCGACAAGGGCATCTCTGGCGTCCCGACCTTCGTGTTCGCGCAGAAATACGCGGTATCCGGCGCGCAGCCGGCCGAGCAGCTTGCACGTGCGATCCGCCAGGTATCGGCGGAGGTCAACGCGCAGGCGGCAGAATAGACCGTCGCCGCGCTAAGCGTCCTTCAGATAATAATTCGCCCGCTTGCCGAGCGCGATGCGGCGCAGGACGCGGCGCATCGCCATCGAGCTGCGCAGCGGTTTGATCGCGGTCGTCACCGTGCGATAGAAGGCGAGTTTCGCCGTATCGAGCGCGGGCGATGTGCCCGGCGGCTTTTGCGGCATTCCGATGCCGCGCAGCATCGAATTGAAGAAGTGCAGGTCGTTGACGCGCCGCACCTCGCGGGTCTTCCAGGTGATCGCCATCGAGATCGAGTGCGAACCCGCGGTGCGCACCCAGTGCGGCCACTGATAAGGCACGAAACAGCCGTCGCCGTCGAACATGTGGAATTCGATGCCGCGCGGTGCGAGGTTTTCGTCGTATTTCAGGTTGCGATGCTTGGTCATCGAATGCTCGATATCGGCATCGGAGGCGATGCTGCGGTCGGCATTGTCGAAGATCGTGAAGAACTTCTCGCCATGGATCTGGACGAAGAAGTTGTCCTCGCTATCGAGATGGAATGGCGTGGTCGAGTTCGGCGAGGAGACGAAAATGAAACCTTCGAGCTGCTCGAAGCCGGCATCGCGCAGGCTGTTGAAGCCGCGGGCGCGTGCAACCGACAGCAGCGTGTCCTCGATCAGCCGGCGGTACTCCGGCGAATTCTCGACCCGCTTCAGCACCATCCAGGCGCCAGCGGTCTCGATCCGCTTCACTACCTCGACCGGATCGAGATCGACGGAGGGAATCGCATCGGGGTCCTGGCTGATGG
>JBQCFU010000451.1:0-2102 GCA_051958775.1 Pseudolabrys sp. | reverse complement strand
CGCAGATTGGCTACAACTGGCAGATGTCGAACTTCGTGCTCGGTGTCGAAGCCGACTTCCAGGGTTCGGCACAGAAAGAGTCGTTCAGCGGCGCGACCATCTTCGGTGTCGCCACGGCTGATTTACGTGTTCGCTATTTCGGCACGGTGCGCGGCAGGGTCGGCGTCGCGTTCGATCGCACGTTGATCTACGCGACCGGCGGCTACGCCTATCAGAATGTCGGTCTCGACCTTACGGTTGCCGGCGTCACCGCCAGCGACAACTCCACCAAGGGCGGCTACGCGATCGGCGGCGGTTTCGAATACGCCTTCGCCGGGCCGTGGTCGGGCCGGCTCGAATATCTCTACATGGATACCGGCAATCGCGACGTGACGCTGTTCGGCCTCACCGACACGATCCGCACGCGCAACAATATCGTCCGCGGCGCCATCAACTACCGGTTCTAGAATCAGCGGCGCAGGCCGCAAGCAGCGAAACTGTGGCGGGCCGACCTGAGTCGGCCCGTTTTTTCTGTCAAATTTTCCTTAAATGCCTCCGCCGACCCTTCCAAAATCGCCTTTTGGACGAATGGAACCGGGAACTATGGTTGCCAATGTGTTTTTTGATGTGTTTTTTGTGCAACTCGTGACCTTAAAAAGGCTGATTTACGGATATTTCACGATGTAATTCGTTGATGGAACTTCGAGTCAGGTCTAAGTCCGCAAACAGATCAAAAAGCTGGGGCGAACCAATGGGGTTGGGACCAGCAAAAAAAGTGAGGACGAGATCGATGACACGTAGCATTCTCGCGGCGGCCATGGTGTCGCTGTTTGCTGGTTCGGCTCTGGCTGCTGACCTTCCTGCCCGCATGCCGGTCAAGGCTCCGATTGCGGTTCCGTATTACAACTGGACCGGTTTCTACGTCGGTCTGAACGCTGGTGGCGCGTTTGGCCGTCTCAGCCAGTCCGGCGCCGGCAGCTCCGACTCGATGAATGGTTTCGCCGGTGGTGCGCAGCTCGGCTACAACTGGCAGATCAACAACATCGTGCTCGGCCTCGAAACTGACTTCCAGGGTTCGTCCCAGAAGCTCAGCGAAGCCGGCGTTGACCCGGTGCTCGGCGCCTTCACCGCAAGCGCCCGTCTGAACTACTTCGGCACCATCCGCGCCCGCCTCGGCCTGGCACAGGATCGCTGGCTCGCCTACATCACCGGCGGCTACGCCTACCAGAACGTCAAGTTCGACATGACCTCCGCCGTGTTCGGTGCGGGTTCGGCGAGCTCGACCCGCGGCGGCTGGACCGTCGGTGGCGGCCTCGAATACGCCTTCGCCGGTCCGTGGACCGCTGGCATCGAGTACCTCTATCTCGACAGCGGCAACCGCGACTGGAACTTCGCCGGCAACATCATCAACCTGCGCGCCCGCAACCACGTTGTCCGCGCCAAGGTCAACTACCGCTTCTGATCTGCGCTCACGCGCTGATCTGGAAAGGGCCGGCCTCGCGCCGGCCCTTTTCTTTTGTCCGTCTTGTGCATCGGAGGGAGAGCCGAACGGTCAACCAAAAACACCTATTGAATCAATATTTTATGCAATAAATCTCACTTAAAATAATAAGATGTGACAGCGACCAGGATCGCTCGACCTTTCCGGCTCCCGCCTCTGCGCCCGCTGTCCACCGGAATTGCACTTTCCGCCACTGGCGGAACGCCCAAGTTCACCCTACGTTCCTGCTTCTGGCGGCTCTCTTTCCGGCCGGCCCGGTCGGAGCGCCTCGCGCGTTCCTCTCCGACATCTGGCGCATGACGCGGGCGTAATCCCGCACAGGACCGACGAACGACCGGCTCATGAACGACCTCTTTGACAAGAGCGCCGCCGCGGCGCGCAAATCCGCAGCCAAATCTGGAACACCCGCCCGCAGCGACAGCCGCGTGATCGCCATCCGCGGCGCGCGCGAGCACAATCTCAAGAACGTCGACGTCGACCTGCCGCGCGACCAGCTCGTGGTCTTCACCGGCCTGTCCGGGTCCGGCAAATCCTCGCTCGCCTTCGACACCATCTATGCCGAAGGCCAGCGCCGCTACGTCGAGTCGCTGTCGGCTTATGCGCGCCAGTTCCTGGAGATGAT
>JBQCFU010000450.1:0-5139 GCA_051958775.1 Pseudolabrys sp. | reverse complement strand
CGATAGCGGTTGGCGAAGTTACGGAAGCCCGTGCCGTCCGGCGCGGCAAACCAGCCACCCGACATCGACGAATTGGCGAACACCCGCTGGTCGTCCCAGAGACCGGTGCCGAGCAATTGCACGCGCTTGGTCACGCCGCTTGCCAGCAGCGTGTTGACGATCTGCGGTGCGCCGTCGGCGCCATCGTGAATGAAAATCGCATCGGCACGCGACGCCTGCTGCGCGATGCGGCGCGCGGCTTCCGCCATGCGCGCGGGATCGGACGGATAGCGCTCAAGTGCAACCACACGTCCGCCGCGCCGCGCCACCGCCTGCTGGAACGCCGCTTCGGCGACACCGCCGTAAGCGTTGTCGGGAATGAGCGCGGCGAACGAACGTTTGCCCTGCGACACCGCGTATTCGATGATGCGGTTGACGTCGGACTCCGGCAGGAAGCTCAACAGATAAACGCCGCGCGACGCGACCGTCGTGTCGGTGGAGAAGCCGATCACCGGAACGCCCCGCGCCCGCGCGACTTGCGCCGTCGCCGACACCGCCTGCGCGAACAGCGGGCCGATGATCAGCTCGGCGCCTTCTTCAAGCGCCTGCTGCGCCGCCTGCTGCGCGCCCTGCGGCGAACCGCCGTCATCCTTCACCAGGATCTGGATGTTCGGATTGTTGAACTCGAGCAGCGCCATCTCCGCGGCGTTCTTCATCGACAGCGCGACACCGCCGGCATTGCCCTGCGCCGACAGCGGCAGGATCAGCGCAACCTTGACGGTGCCGTTGCCGATCAGTGTGCCGGGCGGCGGCGAGGTGACCTGCTGCTGCGGCAAATTCGGATTATCGATGGCTTCGCCGGGGCTGTTGCGGCCGATCGAGCCGCAGCCGGCGAGCGTCAGCCCGGCCAGCGCCGTCAGGACCGCGCGTCGGCCCCATCAACCCGCAGAACTTGGGCCTGCAAAATTCCGGTTTTGACGCTGCGATTCCGCCATTCTGACACCCTGCACGCCCGATCCCCCACGGGCAGCCCCTTTCGTCGTCCTCTGGGGCCCCGTTTACAGCAAACCAGGATCGCTGAAAAACGTTAATTCCAGGAACCACATAGGAGGAGTGATGCCGGCGAGGGCGCTGACGCGCGGCATTGGCCCGTCTATGGTGCGGCCATGTCTTATTCCGGCCCATCCAAAACCGGCTCAGCTTTGCCATCACGCCAGTATCGCCTGCAAGACCGCGAGGTGACCGCGCCCGCTTTGACGGGCGGGCTCTATCTGGTGGCGACGCCGATCGGCAATCTGCGCGACATCACCGTGCGCGCGCTGGAGACGCTGGCGGCCGCCGACGTGATCGCCTGCGAAGACACGCGCATCACGCGGCGGCTCGTCGATCATTACGGCATCACGGTGCCGCTGACGCCCTATCACGAGCACAATGCGCAAGAGGCGCGTCCGGCGCTGCTGCGACAGCTCGCTGACGGCCGCGCCATCGCGCTCGTCTCCGACGCCGGCACGCCGCTGATTTCCGACCCGGGCTACAAGCTGGTGCGCGAAGCGTGCGGGGCCGGCCACACCGTCACCGCCGTCCCCGGCGCATCTGCCGTGCTCACCGCGCTGTCGCTGGCGGCACTGCCGACTGACCGGTTCCTGTTCGACGGCTTTCTGCCGCCGAAGCAGGCCGCGCGGCAGAAACGCGCGCAGGAATTGTCGCGCATTCCCGCAACCCTCGTTCTGTTCGAAACCGGACCGCGCATCGCTGATGCGCTTGCCGATCTCGCCGCGGCGTTCGGCATGCGCGATGCCGCGATCTGCCGCGAGCTTACCAAGCTGCATGAAGAGATCCGTCGCGGCGATCTTGCCGCGTTGGCGCAGGCTTATGTCGACGGCGCGGAAACGCGCGGCGAGTTCGTGATCGTCATCGCCCCACCCGCTGATGATGAAGTGCCAAGCATCGACGATGTGGACGCGCTGCTGAGCGCCGCGCTGGCGCGCCTGTCCGTCAAGGACGCCGTCGCGGAAGTCGCCGCCGCCACCGGGCAGAAGCGCCGCGACATCTATCAGCGAGCGCTCGAACTCACAAAGACGAGCAGCGCGGAATGAGCCGGGAGCGCAAGCCGGGCGATATTCCCCGCGCGACGATCGCGCGCGGCACGATCCGCGAGCAGATGGATCCGCCAGCGCCATCGGCAAAAGCCGCGCCTCGCCCGGAACGCGTCGCTGCATTCCGCACCGGCATCTCCGCCGAAAGCCGCGCAGCCGCACTGCTGATCGCCAAGGGCTTTCGCATTCTCGCACGGCGCTGGCGCTCGCCCGCCGGCGAGATCGACATCGTCGCTCGCCGGCGGCATCTCCTGATCTTCGTCGAAGTGAAAGCGCGCGCGACCCTCGACCATGCCGCGGAATCCGTCAGACCGCAGCAGCGTCAGCGTATCGCTGCGGCGGCGGAAATCTGGCTGGCACAACACGATGTCAGCGCAATCACGGACATTCGTCTTGACGCCGTGCTGATCGCGCCGGGCCGGCTGCCGCAGCATATCCCCGCTGCGTTTGATGCAGATGGATAGCTGGCAACCCGCGGAAAGTTGGCGTAAGCAGGACCCCCTTTTCCGTCACGCTGGATAGCCGTCATGAGCCTGAACATTGCCGTGCAGATGGACCCGATCGAGCGCATCAAGATCGCCGGCGACTCGACGTTTGCGTTACTGCTCGAAGCACAGCAACGCGGCCATCGGCTGTCCTACTATCCGCCCGACCGCATGGCCTTCACCGGCAACCGCGTCTATGTCGGCGCGCAGAGCCTCACGGTAAAGGATGTGCAAGGCGAACACGCCGTGCTCGGCGAACAGAAACGCGTCGAGGCATCGAGCTTCGATGTGATCCTGTTGCGGCAAGATCCGCCGTTCGATCTTGCTTACATCTCGACCACGCACATGCTCGAGCGCGTGCATCCGAAGACACTTGTCGTCAACGATCCGGCGGAGGTGCGCAACGCGCCGGAAAAAATCTTCGTGATGCAGTTTCCCCAGCTAATGCCGCCGACGCTGATCACGCGCGACCTCGGCGAGATCAAGGAGTTTCGCAAGCAGTACGGCGACATCGTCATGAAGCCGCTCTACGGCAAAGGTGGCGAAGCGGTGTTCCGCTTACAGGCTGACGATCTCAACTTCGGATCGCTGTACGATCTGTTCGCGGTGACGTTCCGCGAGCCGTGGGTGGTGCAGCAGTTCCTGCCCGCCGTGCGCCACGGCGACAAGCGCATCATTCTGGTCGACGGCGAATTTGCCGGCGCGGTCAACCGCGTGCCGGCGGCGGACGATCTGCGCTCGAATCTCGCGCGCGGCGGCTCGGCGAAGGAAGCCGATCTGACGCCGCGCGAACGCGAGATCTGCGAGACCATCGGCCCCGCGCTGCGCGAGCGTGGACTGATTTTCGTCGGCATCGACGTGATCGGCGACTATCTCACCGAGATCAACGTCACCTCCCCGACTGGCGTGCGCGCCATTAAGAAGCTCGGCGGCCCCGACACGGCCGCGATGATCTGGGATGTGATCGAGAAGAAGCGCGCGCGCTGATCTCCCGTAACCGCGGCTGGCCCTCGGTGTAGCGTCGTGCAGCACCTATTACGTGCAGACCCCCGGCCCCGGCGGTCCGGCCACCGCCAAATCACCTCAACAGCCCGGCCAAGTGCCGGCTTTTCATTTGCCCGTCGCCTATTAACGCCGTTTATGGCCGTCGGAACCATGTTCATGTAATGTTCTTGCGCTGCCTGGGGTTGTACCGTAGGATCGTGGCCGGGACAGGTGCTGTGCTCTGCCGAACCTCGACGGATCGGCGCGCAGCAAGGGGCCGGGGCAATGGTCCAGCGCGTATCAACCGTGGCGTTCGAGGGCATCGAGGCCCGCGCCGTTGACGTGCAGGTGCAGGTCGCGCCCGGCCTGCCCGCCTTTGCCATCGTCGGCCTGCCCGACAAAGCGGTGAGCGAAGCACGCGAACGCGTCCGCGCCGCGCTGATCGCCTCCGGCCTCGCGCTGCCGGCGCGGCGCATCACCATCAATCTCGCGCCAGCCGATCTGCCCAAGGAAGGCAGCCACTACGATCTGCCGATCGCACTCGGCCTGATGGCCGCCATCGGCGCATTGCCGCCGGACGCGCTCGCCGGTTTCACCGTGCTCGGTGAGCTCGGCCTCGACGGATCGATCGCGCCGGTCGCCGGCGTGTTGCCGGCGGCCATCGGCGCCAATGCGCGCGGCGAGGGTTTGATCTGTCCGGCGGCGTGCGGCGGCGAAGCCGCCTGGGCGAGCCCGGACATCGAGATCGTCGCCGCCTCATCGCTGCTCCAGCTCGCCAATCATTTCAAGCGGACGCAACTCCGGGCGCGACCGCAGCCGAAGATTCGCGAACGCGACGCAACGCTGCTCGATCTCGCCGATATCAAAGGACAGGAGAGCGCCAAGCGCGCGCTCGAAATCGCCGCGGCCGGTGGCCACAACCTGCTGATGTGCGGACCGCCCGGTGCCGGCAAATCGATGCTGGCCGCGCGGCTGCCGTCGATCCTGCCGCCGCTGTCGCCGGAAGAACTGCTGGAAGTGTCGATGATCGCGTCGGTCGCCGGCACGCTGGAAGATGGCGCACTCACAAGCCAGCGGCCGTTCCGCGCGCCGCATCATTCCGCATCAATGCCGGCGCTGGTCGGCGGCGGGCTGCGTGCGCGGCCGGGCGAAGTGTCGCTCGCCCATCACGGCGTGCTGTTCCTCGACGAGTTTCCGGAGTTCTCGCCGCAAGCGCTCGACTCGCTGCGCCAACCGCTGGAGACCGGCGACGTCGCCATCGCCCGCGCCAATCACCGCGTCACTTATCCCGCGCGTTTCATGCTGGTCGCGGCGATGAATCCTTGCCGCTGCGGCCATGCGAGCGATCCCGGTTATGCCTGCAAGCGCGGGCCCAATCCGCGTTGTGCCGCCGACTATCAGGCGCGCCTGTCGGGTCCGCTACTCGACCGCATCGACCTGCACATCGACGTCCCGCCCGTGACCGCCGCCGATCTGCTCCTGCCGGCACCAACCGAAGGCAGCCGCGAAGTCGCGGCGCGCGTCGCCCGCGCGCGCGATATCCAGATCGAGCGCTACGCGGCGCTTGGGATGGAGCACGTTCGCACCAATGCGCA
>JBQCFU010000449.1:0-12413 GCA_051958775.1 Pseudolabrys sp. | reverse complement strand
GATTCCATAGAACAAAAGGTGTCCACCATCGAGGAGCGGGATCGGGACCAGGTTCAGCAGGCCAATCGAGACCGACAGAACTGCGGCGAGATGCAGCAGGGCGACGATTCCCGCGGTGGCGACCTGGCCGGACACCTGCGCGATTCGGATCGGTCCGCCGACCTGGTCTGCCGCCTCCCGGCCGGCAAACACGCCGCCGATATAAGCGAGCGTCCGATCGACCACGAACCATGTTTCGCTGGCGCCCATGGCCACGGCCCTGAACGGGCCTACCCGTTCGGTGCGGACATCGGCGGCATTGGCCGAGCGTGAGATGCCGAGCACCCCAAGCCGGTGCACGTTACCGAAATTGTCCTTCAGCTCCTTGAGAGCCGGCGTCGCTGTAAGGGTCTGGTGCACGCCGCCACGGTCGATCTCGATCTTGAGCGCCTGTCCGGCGCTGATCGAGACGATCCGCTGCATGTCGGAAAAACTGTCGATCCGCGTGCCGTCAATCGACACCACGACGTCACCCGGCTGGAAGCCAGCCTCCGATGCGGCGCTGTTGGGTGAGATACTGTCGACCCGCGCGGCGGTGATCTGCTTGCCGTACAGCATGAAAATGCCGGCAAAGATCACGATTGCCAGAATGAAGTTGGAGATCGGTCCCGCCGCCACGACCGCAGCGCGTGAGCCGACCGGCTTATGGAAAAAGCTCTCCTGCTTGTCCGAGGCGCTCATCTCCTGGAGCGCATCGTGGTCCGGGGTGCTCGCGGCGTTGTCGTCGCCGAGGAACTTGACGTAGCCGCCGAGCGGAATGGCCGAGATCTTCCAGCGGGTGCCGTGCCGGTCGTTGAAACCGACAAGCTCCGGGCCGAAGCCGATCGAGAAGGTCAGCACGCGGATGTCGCGCCAGCGGGCCACCAGGAAGTGACCAAGCTCATGAAAAAACACGACAATTGTCAGGACAAACAGGAACGGAACGAGATAGCCGATCACGCCTCCGCCGAGCGCGCCGAGACCGGCCATGATGTCGAAATGCATAAACCCCTCGCGGTCAGCCCCGGTCGTACCTTTGCCTTAGCATGCCTTTGCGGCGATTTCGGGCAAGAGGGTTAAGGCTAATTCTCTGCTAACATGGTCAACGCCGAGCGCGGCATCGACGCTATCGGGTTCCGCCGACACGCCCCGCGCCGCAGCGGCGGTCAGCGTCTCCTCGACCAGCCCGGCAATCCCCATGAAGTCCAGCCGCCCGGCCAGGAATGCCTCGACGGCGATCTCGTTTGCCGCATTGAGCACTGTAGGCGCTGCCCCGCCCTGTGCCAGCGCCGCGCGGGCCAGCGCCAGCGCCGGGAAGCGCTCCGTGTCCGGCGCCTCGAAGTCGAGCCGGCCGAGCACAGCGAGATCGAGCCGCGGCGCGGCGTCGGGAATGCGGTCAGGCCAGGCGAGGCAATGCGCGATCGGAATCCGCATATCGGTCGGTCCCATCTGCGCCACCAGCGAACCGTCAGCGAATTCGACGATGCCGTGCACGATCGACTGCGGATGCACCAGCACGTCGATCTGATCCGGGGTCAGCGCGAACAGATGATGTGCCTCGATCACTTCGAGGCCCTTGTTCATCATCGTCGCGGAATCGACGGTGATCTTGCGGCCCATCGACCAGTTCGGATGGCGCAGCGCCTGTTGCGGCGTCGCCGCGCGGATTTGCTCCGCTGTCCAGGTGCGGAACGGACCGCCCGACGCGGTAACGATGATGCGGCGCACGTCGCGGCGCTGTCCTGCGCCGAGCGCCTGGAAGATCGCATTGTGCTCGGAGTCGACCGGCAGCACCGTGGCAGACGCTGCCGCCGCGCGGCGCATGAACAGTGCGCCGGCACACACCAGACTTTCCTTGTTGGCGAGCGCCACGGTCGCCCCGCGCTCGATCGCTGCAAGCGTCGGCTTGAGGCCGGCGGCACCGGTGATCGCAGCCAGCACCAGATCGGCCGGCCGCTGTTCGGCCTCAACCAGTGCGTCATCGCCCGCAGCCGCTTCGATGCCGGAGCCGCTGAGCGCATCCTTGAGATCGCCATAGGCGGACGGATCGGCAACAACAGCAACGCGTGCGCCGATATCGCGCGCGAGCTTCGCCAACGCCTGCGCATTGCGGTGCGCCGTGACGACCTGCGGCAGCAAGCCGCTACCCTCACGCCGGATCAGATCGATGGTGCTCGCGCCGACGGAACCCGTCGCGCCCAGGAGCGTGATGGTGCGCGGCGCGCGGCTGTGTTGCGAGGTCGCGTTCATCGTCTCACCACAGCAACAGACCCTGACCCGGGTCGTCGACACCGCCGCGGATCAGGCCGATGCAGACCGCGAGCAGCAACGCCGCCCAGAATCCATCGAGCCGATCCATCACGCCGCCATGGCCGGGAATCAAGGTGCCCGCGTCCTTGGCGTTGAAGCGGCGCTTGATCGCGCTCTCCATCAGGTCGCCCGCCTGCGCGACGACCGACAGCGAGACTGCAAGGACCAGAACCGGTGCGACCGCCGGAAGCTTTGCCAGCATGGCAACACCGAACGCGGCAACAACGGCGAACACCACGCCGCCGATCGCGCCCGACCACGTCTTGCCGGGACTGATCCTTGGCGCGAGTTTCGGACCGCCGATCGCGCGCCCAACAAAATAGCCGGCAATGTCGGTGGCCCAGACGACCGCGAACAGCAGCAGGATCGCGACCAAGCCGAGCATCGGATCGGCGCGCAGCAGCAACGCGCCGAGCAACAAGACACCGGCATATAACACGCCAGCGAAAACCCAGATGCGATGTGCGCCCGGCGCAAAAATCGCGGCGCCAAGACCGCCGAGGCCGATCAGCAGCACAGCGACGCCGATACGCTCGAGATAAAGGCCGAGCAGCAGCGCCGCGATCAGTCCGAGCAAGCCCGCTGCAAAGCTCAGCCAGGTGTCGCGGCCGCCGACCAGCGTCGTCCATTCGTACAGCACGGCTGCCGCAGCCGTAGTCCAGAACACCGCATAAATCCAATCGCCGAGATACGCGGTGATCAAGGCAGCCGGCACCAGCACCAGCGCCGCGGCGACACGCATCCAGAGATTGCTGCGTGCCGATGAAGCGGGCGCAGACGCTGACCTCGAACCGTCGCTCACGGTCACGATCCGGTGCGCGCGACGAGACCGCCGAACCGGCGCTCACGGCGATGATATTCGGCGATCGCTTCTTCCAGAGCGGCGCGGTCGAAATCGGGCCAGAACACCGGCATGAAGACCAATTCGCTGTAAGCGGCCTGCCACAACAGGAAATTCGACAGGCGCTGCTCGCCGCTGGTGCGCACGATCAAATCCGGATCCGGCACATCCGGCGCATCGAGGAAGCGGCCGATCATGTCCGGTTCGATCTGCGCCGGGTCGATCCGGCCGGCAGCCACCTCACCCAGCAGACGCTGCGTCGCGCGCGCGATCTCCTGCCGGCTGCCGTAGTTGAAAGCGACGATCAGCGTCAGATGCGTGTTCGCGGCGGTAAGCTCTTCCGCTTCGGTAAGCAGGCGCGCGATGTCCGGCGCCAAGCCATCGCGTTCGCCGATCACGCGCACGCGCACACCGCTCTTGTGCAGATCGGCGAGATCGTTGCGGATGAAGCGGCGCAGCAGGCCCATCAGATCGGTGATCTCGGCCTGCGGCCGCGACCAGTTCTCCGAGCTGAACGAATAGATCGTCAGATAGCCGATGCCGAGGTCGCCGGCGGCACGCACCGTGCGGCGCAACGCCTCGACGCCGCGGCGGTGGCCTTCGAGCCGCGGCAGGCCGCGCGCCGACGCCCAGCGGCCGTTGCCATCCATGATGATCGCAACATGCCGCGGCACTTCGGAGGTCTGCTCGGTCTGCGGCATATCCGACATGGATAATCCTTGGATCAATCCTCAGACGGTGAGGATCTCCTTTTCCTTCGCCGCGAGAACCTGATCGACCTCGCCAATCGATTGATCGGTCGCCTTCTGGATGTCGCCGGAGAAGCGCTCCTGATCGTCCTTGCTGATCTTGTGATCCTTCTCGAGCTTCTTGACCACGTCGATGCCGTCGCGGCGCACATGGCGGATCGCGACGCGCGCGGCCTCCGCATATTTGTGACCGACCTTGACCAGCTCCTTGCGGCGCTCTTCGTTCAGTTCGGGAATGCGCAGGCGGATCACCTGCCCTTCCGTCGCCGGGCTTAAGCCGAGATTGGAATTGACGATCGCCTTCTCGACGGCGTGAACCAGCGTCTTGTCCCAGACGTTGACCGAGATCATGCGCGGCTCGGGCACCGTTACCGTCGCGCATTGCGCGAGCGGCATGTGCGAGCCGTAAGCCTCGACCTGAACCGGATCGAGCATGTGCAGCGACGCGCGGCCGGTGCGCAAACCGGCAAGCTCGGTCTTCAGCACCTGGATCGATGCCTGCATCTTGCGTTTCAGTTCGTTCAGATCGTGCGTGTCGTTGGCCATATCATCCTCGATGGAGTCATCCGCGACGGGGCGACCCCGTTCATTGTCAGCGTCTCAAGTCAGCTCGTCACCACGGTCGAGCGCCCTGCACCGCGCAGCACCGCTTCGATGGCGCCCTCATCTCCGGCGCCGCCCTCGAGCGAAAACACGATGATAGGCATCCGGTTTTCGCGGGCAAGCGCGAATGCAGCGGCGTCCATCACCTTGAGATCGCGCTCGATCGCCTCCTGATGGGTCAGCCGCTCGTAGCGCTTCGCCGCCGGGTCCTTCTTCGGATCGGCGGTATAGATGCCGTCGACATTGGTGGCCTTGAGCACGGCCTTGGCGTCGAGTTCCGCCGCACGCAGCACGGCCGTCGTATCCGTGGTGAAGAACGGATTGCCGGTGCCGGCGCACAGAATGATGATCCGGCCCTTGGCGAGATGCTTGAGCGCGCGCGGCCGGTTGTAGCTCTCGCACACCGACGGCATCACCAGGGCAGACAGCGTGCGCGCCTCGCGGCCCTGCCGCTCGATCGCCGCTTCGAGCACCAGCGCATTCATCACCGTCGCCAGCATGCCCATGGTGTCGCCGACCGGCCGCGGCACGCCACGCGAAGACACCTGCACACCGCGGAAGATGTTGCCGCCGCCGACGACCACGGCGATCTCGATACCGAGACGCGCCGCAGCGACCAGATCGGTGGCGATCCGCTCGACAACGGGTTGATGGATACCAAAACCTTCGGAGGCGGCCAGCGCCTCGCCTGAAATCTTGACGACGACGCGACGATAGGCCGGTTCAGTCATGCTCTCGATCCCTCCGAAGCACGGCGCAGACGCGCGTCGACAGCAGGACAAGTCGCGCCGGGCGGACAGCCGCCCGGCGCGGTATCCGGGTTAGCCCTGTCCCGCGGCCGCTGCCACTTCGGCGGCGAAGTCGGCTTCCTGCTTCTCGATTCCCTCGCCGAGAGCATAGCGCACATAGCCGGTGATCTTCACCGGGCCGCCGACCTTGCCCTCAGATTCCTTGAGCGCCTGGGCGACCGTCTTCTTGTCGTCGAAGATGAACGGCTGCTCGAGCAGGGTCGCTTCCTTGTAGAAGGTCTTGAGGCCCGACTCGACAATCTTCTCAATAAAGTTTTCCGGCTTGCCCTGCTGCCGGTACTTGTCGGCGAGCACGTCCTTCTCGCGCTTGACGATCACCGGATCGAGGCTCGCCGCATCGAGCGCCTGCGGATTGGCCGAGGCGATGTGCATGGCGATCTGACGGCCGAGCGCCGCGAGTTCGTCGGTCTTGCCGGAAGATTCGAGCGCGACCAGCACGCCGATCTTGCCGAGGCCGTCGGTGACCGAGTTGTGCAGGTAGCTGCCGATGGTGCCCTGATTGACCGAGAGCACAGCCGCGCGGCGCAGCGACATGTTCTCGCCGATCTTGGCGATGCTGTCGGAGAGCGCTTCGGCAACGGTGATGCTGCCGGCCTTCGCCGCCTTGATCGCCTCGACGTCGGCGCCGGCATCGAGCGCGACACTGGCGATCATCTTGACGAGGCCCTGGAACATATCGTTGCGGGCGACGAAGTCGGTCTCGGAATTGACCTCGACCATCGCGGCCTTGGTACCGCGCACGACGGTGCCGATCAGACCTTCCGCAGCGACGCGGCCGGCCTTCTTGGCGGCCTTCGACAGGCCCTTCTTGCGCAGCCAGTCCTGCGCCGCTTCCATGTCGCCCTTGGCTTCGGTCAGTGCGGCTTTGCAATCCATCATGCCTGCGCCGGTCGACTCGCGCAGGTTCTTGATCATCTCGGTTGTAATCGTAGACATTGGTTGATCCCTCTGCGCGATGACTCAGCGCAAATACGGGTTGCAGATACGCTTATCGTGTCGTGAGAGACGGCGTGCGACCCGTAAGCCGCACGCCGGCAGTCATTACTCGGCGGTGAGCTGCTTCGCCTTGGCGATCCAGCTATCGACGCGGCCCGGCAGGCCGACTTCTTCGCCGACATTATGCGCAGCTTCGGGCGACAATTCGGCAATCTGCGAATAGTGGAAGATGCCGAGATCGTTGAGCTGCTTCTCAATCGCGCCGGACACGCCCGGCAGCTTCTTGAGGTCGTCGGCGACGCCGCGCGGACCCGAGAGCTGTTCGAAGCCGAGACCAGCCGACGGCGCCGGCACATCTTCGACCACCGGCTTCGCCGATGCGCCGACATCGATACCCGCTTCGCCCTGGGCGCGCGAGATGCCGTCGAGCGCGGCGCGCGCGACGAGATCGCAATACATCGAGACGGCGCGCGCGGCGTCGTCGTTACCCGGGACGACGTAGCTGATGCCATCCGGGTTGCAGTTGGTGTCGACCACCGCCGCGATCGGAATGCCAAGGCGGCGCGCTTCGGCGATCGCGATGTCTTCCTTGTTGGTGTCGATCACGAACAGCATGTCCGGCACGCCGCCCATGTCCTTGATGCCGCCGAGCGAGCGGTTGAGCTTGTCGCGCTCACGGGTGAGATCGAGGCGCTCTTTCTTGGTGTAGCCCTGCGCTTCATTGGACGAGAGCATCTCGTCGAGCTTGCGCAGACGCTGGATCGAACCGGAAATGGTCTTCCAGTTGGTCAGCGTGCCGCCGAGCCAGCGCGAATTCACGTAGTACTGCGCGCAACGCTTGGCCGCGTCGGCAATCGCGTCCTGCGCCTGGCGCTTGGTGCCGACGAACAGGATGCGGCCGCCCTTGGCGACCGTGTCGCTGACGGCCTGGAGCGCCTGGTGCAGCATTGGCACCGTCTGCCCGAGATCGACGATATGGATGTTGTTGCGGGTGCCGAAGATGTAATCGCCCATCTTCGGGTTCCAGCGGTGGGCCTGGTGGCCGAAATGCACGCCAGCTTCCAAAAGCTGACGCATTGAAAAGTCAGGAAGCGCCATTGGTCTTCTCCGGTTGATCCGCCGCGGATTGTGTGAGCAGCCACGGAATGTGACCGCCACCGGATGGCTGGCGACCCATTGTCGGGGCCGGCGCCGAAATCCGCGTGAGTGATGCGCGTGCGTATAATCGGGTCTGCTGCGCTGCGCAAGCCTTCCGAGGCTCAAGCCGCGCTTAAAGCAGAGCCCCTAACCTACTTTGGAAACACGCTTTTCGCCCGATTGGGACCATTCGGTGACGGTTCCGGCCTCATTGTCGAGCAGCATTTGCAGGTCGAAATAGCGGAATTCGGGCCGCGAACCGGTCCGACGCTCCACCTCGTCCTGCCACAGGGCGTTATGGGCGTGCTCGGCGTCGGCCCGGGTCGGCCAGATATAGAGGCCGGCGCAGGTCTGGGCGTCTTCCGAGAGCAGGAAGTGCTTGCGGACGAGTTTCGGGTTGGCGCTCCACTTCGGGATCGTGCCGCGCGCGCCTTCGAGGATGTGGTCCCAGTCGCCGCCATGCGGCGCGCGGAAGGTCACCAGTTCGACGATCATTCGGTTTCTCCCTTCTGGTCTCTCAAGCTTGGGCTGGCGCCGCCACTGGTTCCTGAGCAGCCGTCGCCCCGCCGACCCGCCACAGGATCAGGCAGCCGATCACCGCCGACAGGATCGATGCAGCAAACACCGCGATCTTGGCCGCGGCGAAATCGCCTTCGGCCGGAAATGCCTGCCCGGCGATGAACAGCGACATGGTGAAACCGATGCCGGCAAGCGCGCCCGCGCCGGCGAGTTGCGCCCAGGTATAGTCGTTGGGTTTCGCCGCGAGTTTGAGCCAGACCGCGAGCGCCGAGAAGGCGATGAAGCCGATCGGCTTGCCGAGCATCAGACCGACGATGATGGCAAGCATCAGCGGCTCGCGCCCATCGAAGACATCGGTGCGGATGGTGACGCCGGCATTGGCGAAGGCGAACAGCGGCAGCACCAGGTAGCTCGACCGCGCGCCAGCATGGCGCAGCAGCCGGTCTGCGGGTGACTCGATCCGGTCATGGATCGCATCGAGTGCGCGCAACGCCGGGGTCGACGGACCGCTGCGCAGCACCTCGCCCGCATGTTTGGCTTCGGCAGCGACGATAGTGTTGGCCTGCACCATCAGCGCATTGAGATTGGCCGGTGGCCGGGTCGGAATGAACAGCGCGAGCACGACACCAGCGAGCGTCGCATGCAGGCCGCTCGCGTGCACGCAGGCCCACAGCACGATGCCAAGCAACGCATAAGGCGTCACGCTGTAGATGCGGGCCCGGTTGATGCTGGCAAGCGCGATCACCGTCGCAGCGGCGCCGGCGAGATATACGAGATGCAGTTCGCCGGAATAGAACACCGCCACCACGCCGATCGCGCCGATGTCGTCGACGATTGCCGCCGCGGTCAAAAAGATGCGCAATTCCACCGGTACGCGCGGCCCCAGCATGACGATCAGCGCGATGGCGAACGCGGTATCGGTCGCCATCGGCACGCCCCAGCCGTGCGCCCACGGTCCGGACGGAATGATCAGCGCATAGAACAGCGCCGGCACGGCCATGCCGCCGATCGCCGCCGCGATCGGCAGCGCGGCCTCGCGCAGGCCGGCGAGATGGCCGACGGTGAATTCCCGTTTGATCTCGAGGCCGACCACCAGGAAGAAAATGGTCAGCAGGCCGTCATTGATCCAATGCAGCAGCGACAGGCGGAACGCCGCATCGCCGAAGCTCAGGCCGACATATTGTTTCCAGAATGCCTCGAAGCCCGGCGCCATCGCCGTGTTCATGAACAGCACGGCAAGCACGGTCGAAAGCAGCAACAGCACGCCGGCAGACGGCGCCCATCCGGCGAAGTCGACCGCGGCGGCGCGGAAGCGATGCCCGAGGGTGCCGACGATGGCGTCGGAGAACGACGCCTCGTCCCACGGTCCGTCATAGCGGCGACTGTTGATGAAGAAGGTCGGCGTGATCATCACGCCGCTGGCGCGCGAACTCGCCACATCGGCATCGACATGGGAAACGGCACGCTGCACGACTGCCTCATCGGCGCCGTCGGGCAATCCCGCCGTGTGCGCAGCCGCCGCGAGGTCGTCCTCGGTCAGCGCCTCCGAGCGGGTCATCAGCAGGATATGCGCCGCCCAGAACCGTTCCGGATCGTCGATGCGCTCGACCAGCTCAGCCGCACGCCGCGCCAGTTCGCTGCCTGTCACCGGCCGATGACGGAACACATAGCGCAGCCGTTCGCCAAGCTTGTCGCGCACCTCCTCGATGCGCGCATTGGCGGCGCGGCAATAAGGACAGGCATAGCTGCCGTATTCGACCAGCGTGATCGGCGCACTGACCGGCCCGAGCGTGTGATCAAGCTGACTGTCGACCGGACGATCGAGCCAGTGCGATGCCGTTGCTTCGCTCACGCGCGCGCTCCCTCCCGATCCCGGATAACGGATCGTTTTTTCGCGCAGCGAGAGCCTCGCGTCAAACCGCCTCGACCTTGTCGACGCCGGACACTGCCTTGATGGCGCCGACGATCTGCGGCGACACTTTGAAGCGGCCCGGCAGGCGCACCTGGACCTCTCCGCCGTCGCGCAATTGCAGCACCAGTGTCACCTCGCCGCCTTCGCTGCTGTCGGAGCGCGGCTCGAGCCGCTTGCGCAGGCTCTCGAGCGGATCGTTGCCGGCGATATGAATGCGCAAGTCTGACATCCGCGCCGTCGCCACCACGTCGAGCGGCTTCGCCCACTGGATGCGCGCACGCACGTCTTCGCCCTGCACCTCGCCGCTCAGGAACAACAGCACGTTCGCGCCGGGCTCCAGCAATTCGCGGTATTCTGCGAGCCCTTCCGAGAACACGATCGCCTCGTAATGGCCGGTCGGGTCCGACAGGCCGAAGATGCCCATCTTGCTGCCGGTCTTGGTGCGGCGTTCGAGCCGCGACACCACGGTGGCGCCGACCTTGCCGGCCGTCGCACCGTTCTTCACCGAATTGCAGAACTCGACCCAGCTCTGCGCCTTCTCGCGCGCCAGCACCGCCTGATAATCATCGAGTGGATGCCCACTCAGGAAGAAGCCGATCGCGTCGTATTCGCGCTTGAGCTTTTCCGCCGGCAGCCACGGCTCGAGGGAGGGAAGCGTGATCGGCTCCGGTCCCGAGCTGCCGCCGAACATGTCGCTCTGTCCGACCGCCTCGCTCTCGTGCGAGCGCTGGGCGCGGCCGAGCACCCGGTCCATCGCCGCGAACACGGCGGCACGGTCGCGGCTGAAGCCGTCGAACGCACCGGCGGCGGCGAGGCTTTCCAGCACGCGCTTGTTGACGGCGCGCGGATTCATGCGCGCGGCGAAGTCGGCCAGATCCTTGAACGGCTTGTCGCCGCGTGCCTCGACGATGGACTGCACCGCCTGCACGCCGACGCCTTTGAGCGCGGCAAGCGCATAGATGATGGTGCGATCCTCGACCGCAAAGGCGACGCCCGAACGGTTGATGGTCGGCGGCTCCAGCGTGATTTCGAGCCGGCCAATCTCGGCGCGAAATTCCGCGAGCTTGTCGGTGTTGTTCATATCGAGCGTCATCGACGCTGCCATGAACTCGACCGGGTAGTTCGCCTTCATATAGGCCGTCTGGTACGCGACCAGCGCGTAAGCGGCGGCGTGGCTCTTGTTGAACCCATATTCGGCGAAGCGTTCGAGCAGGTCGAAGATCGCGTCGGCCTGATCCTTCGGAATGCCGCGCTCGACGGAGCCGGAGACGAAGCGGCTGCGCTGCGCCTCCATCTCCTTGCGGATCTTCTTGCCCATGGCGCGGCGCAGGAGATCGGCTTCGCCGAGCGTATAGCCGGCAAGGATCTGCGCCGCCTGCATCACCTGTTCCTGATAGACGATGACGCCGAAAGTCTCGCGCAGCACCTCTTCCAGCTTCGGATGGATATAATCCGGTTGCTCGTCACCGTGCTTGCGGGCGCAATAGGTCGGGATGTTCGCCATCGGACCCGGCCGGTACAGCGCGACGAGCGCGATGATGTCCTCGAACCGGTCAGGCTTCATGTCGAGCAGCGCGCGGCGCATGCCCTGACTTTCCAGCTGGAAGATGCCGACCGCTTCGGCCCGGGTCAGCATGTCGTAGGTTTTCTTGTCGTCGAGCGGGATCTTGGCGAGATCGAGCTCGATGCCGCGCTGACGCAACAGGTTGACCGCGGTCTGCAGCACGGTGAGTGTCTTCAGGCCGAGGAAGTCGAATTTGACCAGGCCCGCCGGCTCCACCCATTTCATGTTGAACTGGGTCACCGGCATATCCGATTTCGGATCGCGGTAGAGCGGCACGAGCTGCGCCAGCGGCCGGTCGCCGATGACGATGCCGGCGGCGTGGGTCGAGGCGTGGCGCGTCAGTCCCTCGAGCTTGCGCGCGATATCGAAGGCGCGCTTGACCACCGGGTTTTCCGCAGCCTCGGCCTGCAGCTTCGGCTCATCCTCGATGGCGCGCGCCAGCGTGATCGGATTCGCCGGATTCTGCGGCACCAGCTTGCAGAGCTTGTCGACCTGGCCATACGGCATCTGCAGCACGCGGCCGACGTCGCGCAGCACGCCGCGCGCCTGCAGCGTACCGAAGGTGATGATCTGCGCCACCTGATCGCGGCCGTAGCGCTCCTGCACGTATTTGATCACCTCGTCGCGGCGATCCTGACAGAAGTCGATGTCGAAGTCCGGCATCGACACGCGTTCCGGATTGAGGAAGCGTTCGAACAGCAGACCGAACCGCATCGGATCGAGATCGGTGATGGTGAGCGAATAGGCAACCAGCGAACCGGCGCCGGAGCCGCGTCCCGGCCCCACCGGAATACCCTGCGCCTTGGCCCACTTGATGAAGTCGGACACGATCAGGAAGTAGCCGGAATATTTCATCCGGGTGATGACATCGAGTTCGAAGGCGAGCCGCTTCTGGTAATCCTCTTCGGTCATGCCGGGCGACAGGCCATGCACGCGAAGGCGATTGGCAAGGCCCTGGCCCGCCTGCCGTTGCACTTCCGCGGCTTCGTCCGCCGCAGCATCCGAGCTCGCCTCG
>JBQCFU010000448.1:0-6470 GCA_051958775.1 Pseudolabrys sp. | reverse complement strand
CGGTGCCGATGATTCTGTTCTTCCTGCCGGTGCTGTTCATCGTGATTCTCGGCCCGGCCGCCATCAAGCTGATGGGCGTTCAGTAACGGCGCTCCATGATCCCGGAAGGTGGAAACCGGCTTCGCGACTGATCATGCGCGCGAAAAAGCGACCAGCCTGATCAGACCGGGAGCGGGCCGACTATCCGTCGCGTCCGCTGCGAACCGGCGTACGGACCGGACGGGAGCTGCGGGCATTGGTGCGGTCGCGATGCTCGGCCACCATCTGCCGCAGCGCTGCGACGTTTTCCGCCGCCTGATCGGGCGGAAGATCGGCACGGGCGATCGCCTCCGCTTCGGCGAAACGACCCTGCAGGCCGAGCACGAGCGCGAGATTCTGCCGCACCTTGCTGTCTGCGCCGGGCAGCGCGACGGCGCGACGCAACGTCGTTTCCGCCTGTGTCAGATCCTTCGACAGCGCGTAGGACAGGCCGAGATTGGACAGCACGCCCGCATTGTTCGGCTGAATCTTCAACGCGCTGGCATAATGCCGCTGCGCATCCTGATGGCGGCCCAGCTGGTCGAGCACGGCGCCCTGCGCCGACAAAATCCGCCAGTCCGGCTGGTCCGGCGTATGCGCACGCGAGAGCACGTCCAGCGCCTGATCGAAACGGCCGACATCGGCAAGCGCGCGACCATAGGCACCGAGGAGCGCCTTGTTCTGCGGGTGGCGTAGCGCCACCTGCTCAAGGACAGCGACAGCCTGCGCCCGCTGATCAGTGGCACGCAGCGCCTGCGCGTAATTGATGGCGACCTCGGGGTCTTCCGGGTTCTCGCGATAGCGCGCGCCCCAGCGGTCAACATCGCGCCGCAGATCGCCGTTGCTGGAGGCACCGATGGAACCGGTGACGTCGCTGTCGCTGCTGGTGGTCTTGCAGCCCGCAACCGGCAGCGCCAGCGCACCGACAAGCGCGACGGAAACCAGGAAGCGCGAAGCTTGGGCGGGGAGCAATCGCATCCCGGCCAGCAATAAATGGTTAACACTAACGGATGGTTAACGCCGGCTTTGCCGCTACCGGGGCGGCGTGGTAGCAGACCTTATTCGAACAGCGGATTCCCGATGCACCCTCTTCTCGTCCGCGCGAGCAAAGGCTCGCAGAAAACCGGCCAGGCCACCCCGATCTGGCTCGTCAACACCACGAATTTCGACCGCCTCACGCTTCCGGCTCGTGACTTCGCCAAAGCCGCGGGCTTCGAGCCCAGGCCCGGAAGTTATCTGGCGCTGCCGGATCATGACGGACGCCTCGCCGGCGCGCTGTTCGGGATCGAGGATGATCTTGCCGGCGCCGACCCGTTTCTTCCCGGTAAACTCGCCAGCCTGCTGCCGCCCGGCACCTATCGCTTCGCCAGCAAGCCGCATGACGCAACGCTCGCCACCCTCGCCTTCCTGCTCGAAGCCTATCGCTTCACCCGCTATCGCAAGGCCAAGGCACCGGCGGCCAAGCTGGTCGTGCCGGACGGTGTCGATGGCGAAGACGTCAGCCGCATCGCCGAAGGCGTGACGCTGGCGCGCGACCTGATCAACACGCCGGCTAACGACTTGGGTCCCGGGGAGCTTGAAGCCGCCGCGCGGCGGCTGGCGAAAACGCATCGCGCCAGTATCCGCACGATCAGCGGCCGCACGCTGGCCAAGGAATTCCCGTTGATCCAGGCCGTCGGCGCCGCATCACCGCGTGCGCCGCGCCTGATCGACTTTACCTGGGGCAACGCAAAGCATCCCAAGGTGACGCTGATCGGCAAGGGCGTCTGCTTCGATACCGGCGGGCTCAACATCAAGCCCGATGCCAGCATGCTGAACATGAAGAAGGACCTGGGCGGCGCGGCGACCGTGCTCGGCCTTGCGCACATGATCATGTCGCGCAAGCTGAAGCTGCGGCTGCGCGTGCTGATCCCGGCGGTCGAGAATTCCATCGCCGGCAATGCGTTCCGGCCGCGTGACATCTACCGCTCGCGCAAGGGGTTGACGGTCGAGATCGGCAATACCGATGCCGAGGGCCGCCTCGCTCTCGCCGACGCGTTGACGCTGGCCTGCGACGAGAAGCCTGATTTGCTGGTCGATATGGCGACGCTGACCGGCGCTGCGCGCGTCGCGCTCGGCCCCGATCTGCCGCCGTTCTATACCGACGGCGACGATCTCGCCGCCGAGGTGTCACGGCACGCCATGGCGCAGAACGATCCGCTGTGGCGGCTGCCGCTCTGGCCGCCCTACGACCGGATGCTCGATACCAAAGTCGCCGATGTGAACAATGTCTCGACCGGCGGCTTCGCCGGCTCGATCACGGCTGCGCTGTTCCTGCGCCGCTTCGTCGAAGATCCCGCCAAGTGGCTGCATCTCGACATCTTCGCGTGGACGCCATCGGCTAAAGCAGCACGGCCCGAAGGCGGCGAATGCCAGTCGGCGCGCGCGCTCTATGCGCTGCTCGCCGCACGCTACGGCTGACCATGAGCCCGCCGGACCGCCGCATCACACCTTATCGGCCCGACCTTGCGGCCGCGCATCTGCGCGGCGCCGTCGACGCGCCGCGCTATGTCGAGGGCACTGTCTATCAGGTGGTCGACACAACCGCACCGGTGCGCCGCGAGCCGCGTCCGGACGCGGCGCTCGACACCGAAGCGCTGATGGGTGAGCGCGTTACCGTCTACGAGACCGACGAAGAAGGCTGGGCCTGGGGCCAGCTCGAGATCGACGGTTATGTCGGCTTCCTGCCGCTCAATGCGCTGATGCATGCCGCCGACGCGCCGACACATCGCATCAGCGCGCTGCGCAGCCTCGGTTTCCCGGGGCCGGACATCAAGACACCGCCGGTCGCGGCATTGCCGTTCGGCGCGCGCATCGCTGTGCTACGCGAACAGGGCCAGCTCGCCGCCACCGCCCGCAGCTTCTTCGTTCCGAAGCAGCATCTGGCGCCGCATGACAGCGTAGAGCGTGACGCAGTCGCGATCGCGGAGCGCTTCGTCGGTACGCCTTACCTGTGGGGCGGCAAGACCTCGTTCGGTATGGATTGCTCAGGACTGGTTCAGGTGTCGCTGCAAGCCTGCGGCATCGTCTGTCCCCGCGACAGCGACATGCAGCAGGACACGCTCGGTACGCCAATTTCCATTGGCGACGCGCGGCGCGGCGATCTGATTTTCTGGAAAGGTCATGTGGCGATGATGCGGGACGGCGAAACGCTGATCCACGCCAATGCGCATCACATGGCGGTCACGATCGAACCGGCGGCTGAAGCCATCGCCCGTATCAAGGCAGCGGGCAGCGACGTGGTGAGCGTCAGGCGGATCGGCTAATCATTTCCTTGAGCATGATCTCATCCGGAAACCGGTTCCCGCTTTTCGGATCGTGCTCTAGCAAACCACCTTGCCGCATTTGCGCACTGACGCCACCACCGAGCGCAAGGAGCGCTGGCCCGGATGGCCGACAATGGCGACGCCATTGATCACATAAGCCGGCGTCGCAACGAGCTTCGCAGCACTGCCGAAATCAGCGTGGGATTTGAGGATGCCAAGCGTCGCCTCGGTCTGCGCCTGCGCCAGCAGCTTGTCGCGGTCGAGACCCAGCTTGATCGATTCATCCAGAACGCGCATGCCGTCGATCACGCCGCGCCCGGAATAAATGCGCCGGTGCAGCTCTATGAATTTCTCCGGCGACAGCATCCGCGCGGCGATCACCTCGACCAGACCGCCCTGCACCGAAGCGACCGACAGAACCGGATACGGCACGAAAACGAGCTTCAGCTTCGGATCGGCCTTGAGCATCGCATCGACATCATGCGCGGCTTCACGGCAGAACGGACAGTTGAGGTCGTAGAACTGATAGAGCGTCACGTCGCCGGATGCATTGCCGACCGGAATCAACGATTCCAGTCCCTGCATGCGCTTCACAAGCTCAGGCGAGAGATCGAAATTGGTGATCGACGTGCCGTCGTCGGCCTTGATTGCATATTGCGCATCGCCGAACTGCGCGGCCGAAACCGTCGCAACGCCCGACATCAGAAGAAAACCTGCGAGAACCGCCCGAATGATCTGAATCATTGCGCCACGACACCGCTCGCCGCCGTTTCGAGTTTGAAGGCTGCCGCGAACAGTGCACGCGTGTAGTCGCTTTTCGGATTCTTGAACAGGTCCGAAGCCGCCCCCTGCTCGATCACCTTTCCGTTACGCATGACGACAAGATTGCTGGCGAGCGCAGCGACAACGCGCAAATCGTGCGAAATGAACATATAGGTCAGATCGCGCTGCTTCTGCAGGCCGCGCAACAGATCGACGATCTGCGCCTGGATCAGCATATCGAGCGCGCTGGTCGGCTCGTCGAGCACGATAAAGGTCGGCTCCAGCACGATGGCGCGTGCGACCGCGATGCGCTGGCGCTGTCCGCCGGAGAACTCGTGCGGATAGCGGAACCGCATCGCCGGATCGAGGCCGACATCGGTGAGCGCGCCGATCACGCGCCGCTCGCGCTCTTCCGCGGTCATGCCGCGTTGGTGCACCCACAGTCCTTCCTCGATGATGTCGGCCACCGACATGCGCGGCGACAGTGAACCATACGGGTCCTGGAACACGATCTGCATGTCGCTGCGGTGCGGGCGCATCTCCTTGAAGCTCAGGCCCTGCAGCGGCTTGCCCATGAACACGACCGGACCCTGCGACGAGATCAGCCGTAGCAGAGCAAGCCCGAGCGTCGTTTTACCGGAGCCGGATTCGCCGACCACACCAAGCGTTTCGCCCTTGCGGATCTCGACGCTGACGCCGTCGACCGCCTTGATGTGACCCACGGTGCGGCGCATGACGCCGCGCTTGATCGGAAACCAGACCTTGAGGTCGTCGGTTTTCACCACCACCGGCGCATCCGGCTTCGGCGGCGCCGGATCCGGCTTCGGCTCGGCCGCCAGCAGCGCCTTGGTATAGGGATGCTCCGGCGCGGTGAACACGCGCTCCACCTCGCCCTGCTCGACGATCTTGCCCTTGTTCATGACGCAGACGCGGCTCGCCAGCTTGCGGACGATGCCGAGATCATGAGTGATGAACAGGATCGCCATGCCGAGGCGTTTTTGCAAATCGCCGAGCAGCGCCAGGATCTGCGCCTGCACGGTGACGTCGAGCGCCGTGGTCGGCTCGTCGGCGATCAGGAGATCGGGCTCATTGGCGAGCGCCATGGCGATCATCACACGCTGACGCTGCCCGCCCGACAATTGATGCGGATAGCTGCCGAGCCGCGTTTCCGGCTCCGGGATACCCACCTGCGTCAGCAGCTCGACGATCCGCCGACGCGCCTTCTCGCCGGTCACGCCCCGATGCAGCAGCAGGATTTCCGCAAGCTGCTTCTCGATGGTGTGCAGCGGGTTCAGCGACGTCATCGGCTCCTGGAAAATAATCGTGATGTCGTTGCCACGCACATGCCGGATTTCGCTTTCCGGTAAAGGCAGCAGATCGCGCCCCTTGAACAGCACCTGCCCCGACGGATGATGGGCCGCCGGATACGGCAGCAGTTTCATGATCGACAGCGCTGTCACCGATTTGCCGGAACCGGATTCGCCCACCAGCGCCAGTGTCTCGCCGCGCCTGATCTCGAACGAGACGCGGTCGACCGCGCGCACCTCGCGCTCGCCAACGCCGAACGACACCGACAGGTCTTTCACCTGCAGCAGCGGCTCGCCGGATTTTGTCACATCATCCATCGGCTCACCGGAAGGTTTTGCGGGGATCGAAGGCGTCGCGCACCGCTTCGCCGATGAAGATGAGCAGCGACAGCATCACCGCCAGCGTGAAGAAGCCGGACAGGCCGAGCCACGGCGCCTGCACATTGGCCTTGCCCTGCGACAGCATCTCGCCGAGCGACGGCGATCCGGGCGGCAGACCGAAGCCAAGGAAGTCAAGCGAGGTCAGCGTCATCACCGACGACGACAGGATGAACGGCAGGAACGTCATGGTCGCGACCATCGCGTTCGGCAACAGATGCCGGAACATGATGGTGGCGTTCGATACGCCGAGCGCCCGCGCCGCCTGGATATATTCGAAGTTGCGACCGCGCAGGAATTCCGCGCGCACCAGTCCGACCAGCGACACCCAGGAGAACAGCAGGAGAATACCGAGCAGCACGAAGAAGCCCGGCACCAGCACCGAGGAAATGATCAGCAGCAGATAGAGCGACGGGATCGCCGTCCAGATTTCGATGACGCGCTGAAACAGCAGATCGGTCCAGCCGCCGAAGTAGCCCTGCACCGCGCCGGCGGCAACACCGACGATCGACGAGAACACCGTCAGGATCAGACCGAACAGCACGGAGATGCGGAAGCCGTAAAGGAGCCGCGCCACCACGTCGCGGCCCTGATCGTCGGTGCCGAGCCAGTTGTATTCGAGATCGCGGCAGCCTTTCAGACCCTTGCGCTCGACCACCGCCTTGCATTCCTGCTCGGAGAGCATCCAGGTCGGCTTCGA
>JBQCFU010000447.1:0-6537 GCA_051958775.1 Pseudolabrys sp. | reverse complement strand
GGTCGACAAGCAGCTCAAGGAGCGCACCAAGCTGACCTTCAACAAGATCGGAGCCGAGCAGCGCGACTCGATCCTGCAGGCGGGTATCGCTTTGCAGAAAGCGGGCGTGATCCCGGCTTCGGTCGACGTCAAGAAGACGCTCGACGATCTCGTTGACGACAGCTTCGTCACCGTCACCAACTGATCCCCCGCGGCCGGCGGCTGCCTGGAAACGGGCGCCGCCGGGCTTTTTTCAAAGGCCTTTTCTCGATTGCGTTTAGGTCGCGTGTCAGTTAATTTGCGCTGATGACCGGAGTGGCTTCCGAAAATGAGAGTGCGGCCGCGCGACCGCGCGTCGCCAGTCCGCGGCGTCTAGGGCGCTGGTCGCGGCCGCTGCTGGGCCTGCTGGTACCGCTGGTGGCGGCGATAGGCTGGGAGTTGGCGGTACGTGCCGGTTTGTCCAACGGCCGGCTGATGCCGCCGCCCTCGGTCATCATTCAAACGCTCTATGATCTCGCGCAAAGCGGCGAATTGTGGCGCCACAGCGTGACGACAGTGCTGCGTGTCGCCGCAGGCTTTGCGATCGGCGTCATCAGCGGAACGCTGCTGGGTGCGCTGGCGGGCTATTCCGCGCTGACGCGGCAACTGCTCGATCCGACCCTGCAGGCGCTACGCGCGATCCCGTCGATCGCCTGGGTGCCGCTGTTCATTCTCTGGCTTGGCATTTTCGAAGCCTCGAAGGTGACGCTGATCGCGGTCGGCGTGTTCTTTCCGGTTTATCTCGGCGTGATGGGCGCGATCATGTCCGTCGATCGCAAGATCGTGGAGGTCGGCCGCGCGTTCCGGCTGTCGGGTTTCGGGCTGGTGCGGCGCATCCTGCTGCCGGCGGTGCTGCCGTCCTACATCGTCGCGCTGCGCTCCGGTCTTGGACTCGGCTGGATGTTCGTGGTCGCTGCGGAATTCCTCGGCGCCTCAGAAGGTCTCGGCTATCTGCTGATCGATGGACAACAGCTCGGCAAGCCGGCGCAGATCGTCGCCGCCATCATCACTTTCGCCATTCTCGGCAAGATCGCCGACGGCCTGATCGTTGCCGCCGCGACGCCGTTCCTGCGCTGGGAAGACCGCTTCGGCGCGCGTGGAGAGAGCCGGTGAACGAGCGTCGCGACATGCTGGTGCTTGATCACGTCTCCAAGGTTTATCCGAACGGCGTACATGCGCTGGAAGCCGTCAGCGTTGCGGTGAAGCCCGGCGAAATCCTGGCCATCGTCGGCGGCTCCGGTTGCGGCAAGTCCACCTTGCTGCGCGCGGTGTCCGGCCTCGACACCGCCTCGAGCGGCGACGTGGTGCTGGGCGGCGTGACGATCCGCGCGCCGCACGAAAAGATCGGCATCGTGTTTCAGGAGCCGCGCCTGCTGCCGTGGCTCACGGTCGCCGACAATGTCGGCTTCGGGCTTGAGGGTCTGTCGGCACAGGAGCGCGAAGCGCGCGTGCGTGGTGCGCTGGCGCGCGTCGGCCTCGCCGACAAGGCCGGCGTCTGGCCGCGCGAGTTGTCCGGTGGACAGGCGCAGCGCGTCGCTTTGGCGCGGGCGCTGGTGCCGCGTCCGGAAGTGTTGCTGCTCGACGAGCCGTTTTCCGCGCTCGATGCGTTCACCCGCGCCGATTTGCAGGATCATCTGCTCGACCTGTGGGCGGATTCGCGGCCGACGCTGCTGCTCGTCACCCACGACGTCGACGAAGCGGTGGTGCTCGCCGATCGTGTGCTGGTGATGCGACCGCGCCCGGGCCGGATCTTCGAGGAGATCGTCTGCGATCTGCCGCGGCCGCGCGACCGCCAGTCGGCGGCGTTCGATTTCGCCAAGCGGCGGGTTCTGGCAGCGCTCGATCGGTCTCTTGATCGAAAGGCGCAGGACCATATCGAGACCAAGGCCGATCCCGGCGCGGCGATGTGGTGGTAGCGGGTCGCGGCGCTCGTTAGAGTAGGCCGCCGGCACTCCGGTCCGGCGCAGACGCCGAGGTCATCATGCGCAGTTACAAGGTTTGCCAGTGCGGTGCGCCGTTGGCGCTGGTCGAAGAGCCGACGCCGGAACCGGTCGGCACGCAGGTGCTGCTCAAGGTCAAGGCGTCGGGCGTCTGCCACAGCGACCTGCATATCTGGGACGGCTATTATGAACTCGGCGGCGGCAAGCGTCTGCAACTGCTCGACCGCGGCATCAAGCTGCCGCTGACGCTCGGTCACGAGAATGTCGGTGAAATCGTTGCCGCGGGTCCTGATGCAAAAGGCGTGACCATCGGCGATACGGTGCTGGTCAATCCATGGATCGGCTGCGGCACCTGTGCTGCCTGTCAGCGCGGCGAGGACAATCTGTGCCGCACGCCGCGCAATCTCGGTGTGTTCTCCAACGGCGGTTACGCCGATTATCTGGTGGTGCCGCATCCGCGGCATCTGTTCGGCATCGGATCGCTGAAGCCGGAGCAGGCGGCGCCGCTCGCCTGTTCGGGGCTCACCGCCTACAGCGCGCTGAAGAAGGTCGCGCCGGTGATGGCCGACAATCCGATCGTCATCATGGGTGCGGGCGGCGTCGGCCTGATGGGGCTGCTGCTGGTCAAGGCCATGGGTGGCAAAGGCGCGGTGGTGGTCGATATCGATCCCGCCAAGCGTCAGGCGGCGCTGGATGCGGGAGCGCTCGCAGCGGTTGACGCCAGAGCGCCCGACGCCGCGCAGCAGATCATCGCCGCCACCAATGGCGGCGCGGCGGCGGTGGTGGATTTCGTCGGTGCCGGCGACACGGTGCGGCTTGCGGTTGATGCGCTGATCCCGAAAGCCGGCAAGATCGTCGTGGTCGGCTTCTTCGGCGGCGAATTGTCGATCCCGACGCCGTATTTCCCGATGCGGGCCATGACCATCCAGGGCTCCTATGTCGGCAGTCATCCGGAATTGCAGGAACTGCTCGATCTCGTCACCCGGACTGGTGCGCTGTCATTCCCGGTGCAGACCCGGCCTCTGGAGCATGCCAACGATGCATTAATGGCGCTCAAGGCCGGGAAGGTTGTCGGCCGGGTGGTGTTGACGCCGTAGTGATTCCGTCACACTGAGATGCCCGGCCGGAAGGCCAGGCCTCGAAGTGCGACGGCCCGTGACCTGTCATCCTTCGAGGCCCGGCGGCGCCGGGCACGTCAGGATGACGACAGCCGAGGAGATGACGATGGACGCTGCCGGGCTGCGCGCGATGCAGGCGCCGATCAAGGACAAGTACAAGACGGACGCCAAAGCTGCCTTCATCACGCTGAAGGCCAAGGGTGCGCTCGACGACACCAACATCGCCTGCAAGGTGGAGACCGGCCGCGCACTGGCAGTGGCGGGCTTGCATCCGGCGACCGGCGGCTCCGGGCTGGAGCTGTGCTCCGGCGATATGCTGCTGGAGGCACTGGTCGCCTGCGCCGGCGTGACGGTGAAGGCGGTGGCGACGGCGCTGGAGATTCCGCTGCGTGCCGGTCACGTGTTCGCCGAAGGCGATCTCGATTTCCGCGGCACGCTCGGCGTCGCCAAAGATGCGCCCGTCGGCTTCGCGCAGATCCGTCTGCGGTTCGAGCTCGACACCGATGCGCCGCAGGACAAGCTCGACCAGTTGCTGAAACTGACCGAGCGCTATTGCGTCGTCTACCAGACGATCAAGAGCGGCCCGCCGGTCGATGTGAGCATGAAGCGCGCCTGATCGTTGCCTCTCCCTGCCTGCGGGGAGGGAGAGAAGAATAAAATATGTCCCCCGATCAGATCTTCTGGCTCGCGCTGATCCTGAAGATGGCGGTTACCGCCGGCTTCGTGCTGATTGCGACGATTGCTGCCGAGCGCATGGGGCCGGTAGTCGGCGCCATGGTGGCGACATTGCCGGTCTCGACCGGGCCGACCTACGTGTTCCTGTCGCTCGACCACGATCCGTCGTTTCTGGCGACGAGTGCGCTGATGAGTGCGGCCACGACGCCGGCGATCGCGGTGTTTTCGCTGGTCTATGCCGTGCTCGCACGCCGCCACGGTTTGCTGGTCAGTCTCGGCATTGCGCAGGTGGTCTGGTTCACGCTGATCACGTTGTTGCAGTCGGTGGCATGGACCCCGCGCGATGTGTTCCTGCTGAATGCCATCGGAATCCTCGCATGCTTCTTTGTGGCACGGCGAATTCCGTCGGTGCCGATGCCGCGCGTGCGCATCTATTGGTATGACATCGCGTTGCGCGCGGGATCGGTGGCGCTCCTGGTCGCGCTTGTCATCGGCCTGAGTTTCAGCATCGGCCCGCGCTGGACCGGCCCGCTGGCGGTATTCCCGATCGTGCTCAGCAGCGTTGCGGTGATCCTGCAGCATCGCGTCGGCGGCCCGGCGGTTGCGACGGTGTTCGCCAACACCATTCTCGGCTTTGTCGGATTCGGCGGCGCATTGTGGACTCTGGCGGTGACGGTGGTGCCGCTCGGCCCGGTGATCGCGCTGCCGCTCGCGCTCGGCGTGTCGCTGGCGTGGGGATTGTCGGTGATCGGCGTGCAGCGTCTGCGGCAGCGGCGCGGATAGAGTCTTTTGGTTTATCGCGTTTTCTTCACGCGAGCCGGTATCCACTTCGCTCGAAAACGCTCTCGTCAGTCGCGGCGCGCCAGCGAACCTTTGAGCTTGTAAAGCGCTTCCAGCGCTTCGCGCGGCGACAGGTCGTCGGGCGACAGCGCTTCGAGCGCAGTCCTGATGGCGGTTGCAGCGGGGTCGGCTTCCGCGACCGGCGTGGCACGCGGCGTTGCTGCAAACAGCGGCAGATCGTCAAAGCCTTTCGGCGTCGCGCGGTCTTCCGCTTCGAGTTTCGACAGCACTTCCTGCGCGCGCGAGATCACCGCCGGCGGCAAGCCAGCGAGCTTTGCGACCTGAATGCCGTAGGAACGGTCGGCAGCGCCGGGGCCGACTTCGTGCAGGAAAACGACTTCGCCCTGCCACTCCTTCGCCTTCACCGTCGCGTTCTGCAGGCGCGGCAGACGTGCGGCGAGCGCAGTGAGTTCGTGATAATGCGTCGCGAACAGCGCGCGGCAGCGGTTCTGCTCGTGCAGGTGTTCGATCGACGCCCAGGCAATCGACAGGCCGTCGAAGGTCGCGGTGCCGCGGCCGATCTCGTCGAGGATGACGAGCGCGCGTGCGCCGGCCTGATTGAGGATGGCTGCGGTCTCCACCATCTCGACCATGAAGGTGGAGCGGCCGCGCGCGAGATCGTCGGCGGCGCCCACGCGCGAGAACAGGCGATCGACGACGCCGAGATACGCGCGTTTCGCCGGCACGAAACTGCCGATCTGCGAGAGCAGGGCGATCAGCGCGTTCTGGCGGAGGAAAGTCGAGTTGCCAGCCATGTTGGGGCCGGTGAGCAGCCAGATGCGCCCGGTCTGGTGACCGCTCGGTGGCGACAGGTCGCAATCATTGGCGACGAACGCGCCGCCGTCGTGCGCCAGCGCCTGCTCCACCACCGGATGACGCCCGCCGTCGATCTCGAAGGCGAGTGAGTCATCGATCTGCGGTCGCACATAGTCGCGCTCGGCGGCAAGTGTCGCCAGCGCGGCGGTGACGTCGAGTGCGGCGAGCGCGAGCGCCGCCCCCTTGATCGGCTCGCTCGCGGTGGTGATGCTGGCGGCGAGCCTGTCGAACATCTCCAGTTCGAGACCGAGCGCACGGTCGCCGGCGCTGGCGATCTTGGCTTCCAGTTCGCCCAACTCGGTGGTGGTGAAGCGCACCTGTCCGGCCAGCGTCTGCCGGTGGATGAAGGTCTGGTTCAGCGGTGCGGCCATCAGTTTGTCGCCGTGCTGCGCCGTCACCTCGACGAAATAACCGAGCACATTGTTGTGCCGGATCTTGAGGATCTTGATGCCGGTCTCGTCGGCATAGCGCGCCTGCAGCGCGGCGATGACGCGGCGCGCCTCGTCGCGCAGCGCGCGGGTCTCGTCGAGTGTCGTGCTGTAGGCGGGGCGGATGAAGCCGCCATCGCGCTTGAACACGGGAAGTTCGTCGTCGAGCGCGGCGGCGAGTTCGCCGGCAATCGCCTTGTCGACGCCGGCGCAAGCCGCAGCGGCTTCCGCCAGATCGGCGGGCGCATCCGACAGCGCGGCGAGACGACCCGCAAGGTCGGCCGCGGCGCCGAGGCCGTCGCGGATCGCAGCGAGATCGCGCGGACCGGCACGGCCGAGGACGATGCGCGAGAGCGCACGTGCGAGATCCGGCGCGCGGTTGAGCGCCGCGCGCAGATCGGCGCGCAACGTTGCCTGTGCGACCAGAAATTCCACCGCGTCGTGGCGACGGCGGATCACCTCGACATCGGTCAACGGAGCTGCGAGCCGTTGCGCCAGCAGCCGCGAGCCGGCAGAGGTGACGGTGCGGTCGATGGCGGCGAGCAGCGAGCCCGCGCGTTCGCCACCCATGGTGCGCATCAGTTCAAGATTGGCGCGCGTCGCCTGATCGATCGCCATGGTCGCGCCGGCGCGCTCGCGCAGCGGCGGTGACAGCGGCGGCCGTTTGCCGATCTGCGTGCGCTCGACATAGCTGATGCAGGC
>JBQCFU010000446.1:0-2302 GCA_051958775.1 Pseudolabrys sp. | reverse complement strand
GCCGGGGTCCACGCGGCCGCGCTCCAAGCCCTGCTGCTTTTGCGGTGTGGTGCGGTGCGCGCTCACCTATGAGTTCGCCAAAATTAAAAACGCTCGCTGCGGGTGGGCGGCGAGCGTTTTTTCCGTGTCTGCGTTAAGCGGTGCCGCCGACGGTGATGCGGTCCATGCGCAGCGACGGCTGGCCGACACCGACCGGCACGCCCTGGCCGTTCTTGCCGCAAGTGCCGATGCCGGGATCGAGCGCGAAGTCGTTGCCGATCATCGAGATGCGGTGCAGGTCGGTCGGGCCGTTGCCGATCAGCATCGCGCCCTTCACCGGCGCGGTGACCTTGCCGTTCTCGATCTTATACGCCTCGGTACACTGGAACACGTATTTGCCCGAGGTGATGTCGACCTGCCCGCCGCCGAAATTCACGGCGAAGAGGCCGTTCTTGACCGAGGCGATCATCTCGTCACGGGTGTGGTTGCCGTCGAGCATGTAGGTGTTGGTCATGCGTGGCATCGGCACATGCGCGTGGCTTTCGCGCCGGCCGTTGCCGGTCGGCTTCATTCCCATCAGCCGCGCGTTCTGCCGGTCCTGCATGTAGCCGACGAGAATCCCGTCCTCGATCAACACGGTGCGGCTGGTCGGTGTGCCTTCGTCGTCGATCGACAGCGAGCCGCGCCGCGCGGCGATGGTGCCGTCGTCGACCACGGTGACGCCTTTCGCCGCCACCTGCTGGCCCATCAGGCCGGCGAAGGCGGAGGTCTTCTTACGGTTGAAATCGCCTTCGAGGCCGTGGCCGACGGCTTCATGCAGCATCACGCCGGGCCAGCCGGCGCCGAGCACGACATCCATTTCGCCGGCGGGTGCGGGCACCGCTTCGAGATTGACCAGCGCCTGCCGCACCGCTTCGTCGACCGCGCCCTGCCAGGCGTGGGTCTCGATAAAACGCTGATAGCCCTCGCGGCCGCCGAAGCCGTGGCTGCCGGTTTCCTGCCGCGTGCCGTCGCCGACGACCACCGAAACATTGAGCCGCACCAGCGGACGGACATCGCGATAGGTCTCGCCGTCGGGCCGCAGGATCTCGACCACCTGCCAGGTGGCGGCGATGCTGGCGCTCACCTGCCGCACGCGCGGGTCTTTCGCGCGCGCATAGGCGTCGATGGTTTCCAGCAGCACGACCTTGGCGTCGAACGCCGGCGTGCCGAGCGGATTGTCGTCACTATAGAGGCGGACATTGGTGCGCGCCGGGGGAGCAGCGAACTGGCCTGCATAGCCGGTCTTGACCGCGCGCACGGCATCGGCGGCACGGGCAATCGCGCCTTCCGACATGTCGGAGGCATGCGCGTAGCCGACCGCGTCGTCCTTGACGGCGCGCAGGCCGAAGCCTTGCGCGGTGTCGTAGGTCGCCTGTTTCAGCCGGCCGTTATCGTAGGCGAGCGCTTCGCTCTGGCGATATTCGAGGAACAGCTCCCCGTCGTCGGCGCCTTCGAGGCCGTGGCCGAGCAGCTTGGTCACGCGGCTGCGGTCGAGGCCGGCGCGATCGATCAGGGACGTGAGGGATTTATCGGACGGGTCCAATTCGGACATTGGGGTACTCCGGTGTTCGTCCCCAAGATAAGACCGGAGTGCCATTCTCGCGAGGGCCAGTTCCGGGAGATTTTCAGGGCGACAATTTGACGGACACTGGCCCGATCGGATCGAGCCAGTAAGTCAGCTCGGTCTCATCCGGTTCGAGCGCGATCGGCGGCGTGATCGAGCCGCAGATGATGACGTCACCGGCCGCGAGCTTTTCGCCATAAGCGGCAAGGGTGCCGGCCACATGGCGCACCAGTTCGACGATCTTGCCGGTCAGCGCCTCCGGCGTGTCGCTGCGCGCGGCTTCTGCGCCGCGGCGGATCACCCGCGCGGTGAGACCGGCGGTGTTGCCGCCAGGCCGCGTAGCGTTTCCGAACACCACATGGCGGTGGAAGATGTTGCCGGCGAGGATCGCCGTCACATCGGCTGGCGGTGGCGTCATGTCGGCGATTTCGATCGCCGGCCGTAGCGAGCGGATTGCCGTCAGCGCGGCCGCGGCGTCGGCACCGGAGCCGAGATCGGCACCCATGGTCACGGCGATTTCCGGTTCGGCGATTGGTTTGCCGTATCCCTTCAGCGAGACGGTGGCGCCGGAGGCGAGCTTGCCGGCCTGAAACAGATGGCCGACCAGCGGCGCGCGAAGCTCGAACTTTTCCAGCATCCCCGGTGCGCCGAGGCCGAGCTTCCACCCGATCGGCTGTTCGCCGGCTGCGATGCGGGCGCGACGCCGCTCCAGTTGCG
>JBQCFU010000445.1:0-2156 GCA_051958775.1 Pseudolabrys sp. | reverse complement strand
AACCGGCGGCGGCTATCGATGGTGTCGCGGGCGCGGACGATATCGTTGCGCTGCGCGCGCAACTCCTGCGTCATCCGGTTGAAGGTTTCGCCAAGCTGCGCGAGATCGCCTTCAGACCGCCGGATCGGCACCTGAACATAGAGGTTTCCGGTCGACACCACATTGGCGGCGCCGATCAGCCGCCGGATCGGCGCGACCAGACGATTGGCGAAATTGAGCCCGATCCAGACCGAGGACAGAAGCACGATCAGGGCGATGACGGTGTACATCAGCGCGAAGGCCACCTGCACGCCGAGCCGTCGCGACTCCACCAGCGCATATTCGGTCGCCGTGACTTGCGTCTCACGCAACTGCGCGATCACCCGAGGATCCATCAGCCGCGCGATGTAGAGGTACTTGTTGTCGTAGCCGCGCAGTTTGAGGATCGCGGCGACATAGCTCGTGTCCGGCAGCAGGACGATCTGCGGTTCGTCCTCGGTGACGGTCGCGAGCTGCTCCTGCGACGGCGTCGAGAATGTCTGCTTGACCGGCACTGCCGCACGGGCAGCGACCGACAGGTCGTCATTGAGGATGATCGCCGCGCCAAGCCCTCTGACATTGGCCTGCAATGTCAGGAGTTGGTTCATCCGCTCCCGATTGGTGTCGAACAATTCCTTCGCGCGGGTGATCTCGAACGCGAGAACGATGATGTCGGAACGCGTCGTCTGCGCATGGTCGCGCAGATAGGCTTCGGCGACGATCACCGAGTTTTCGATGGCGGTCCTGGTTCGGCTGGAGAACAGCCGGTCGAGGCCCCGGTCGAGCGTGACGCTCGCAACCACGGCGACGAGGATCGCCGGGACGGCGGCAATGATCGAGAACAGACCGACGATGCGCACATGCAGCCGTGCCGCGGCCCGCCCTTTCCGTCGCGCTTGGACCACCTGCCAGACTTCGCGGGCGATGATGGCCAGCAGCAGGACCACGGTGGCGACGTTGACCAGCAGCAGCGTGACGACGACGTAGTGGGTCGGCGCGATCGGCGTGAGATCGGCCAGCACCAGGAAGGTCACAAGCGCCGACAACAGCGCGATGCCGACGGCAATCGGCCCAAAAATCCGGACCTCGCGCGAGGTGACTGCAGGCGGCCCGAGGCCGGTTTCGGCGGTTGCGGTCTGTTCGACGCTCATTCGTCGCGTTGCTTCTCGAAAAGCCTGTTCTGAGACGAGTCGTTAGTGTGTGGAAAAAGCCAGGAATCGAAAAGGGTTATCCCTCACCGCACCGGTGATGCTTTTTTAAAACATTGTTTCCGAATTGCGACAAAACGGCGGCGCCCCGCACGCACCATCCACAAACAGCGACGCGCGCCGGAAAGCGGGTCAGTTGCTGCCGCGATAGACCTGGATATCCAGATCCCGGACCTTTTTGCGCAGGGTGTTCCGGTTGAGGCCCAGCAGTTCGGCCGCCCGGATCTGATTGCCACGGGTGGCGGCGAGTGCCGCCGACAGCAAGGGGTATTCGATCTCCCGCAGCACCCGGTGATAGAGCCCGGCCGGGGGCAAGGTATCCTGGAAACCGGAAAAATAGGTCGCGAGATGACGCTCGACCGAACCGGAGAGCGTGTCAGCGGCGGCCTGAGCATCGCCCGCAGCCGACGGCATCGACGGCGGCGTCAGTTCGGTGTCGATCACGGCCGCGGTGATGGTGTCCTGCGGGTAGAGCGCCGCCAGCCGGCGCGCCAGGTTTTCGAGTTCGCGGACGTTGCCGGGCCAGCGATGTTTCTTCAGCCGCTCGAGCCCGGCCTGATCGATCTGCTTCAGCGGCAGGCCCTCACGCGCAACCAGCGTGAGGAAATGGCGCATCAGATCAGGAACGTCTTCGATCCGCTCTCGCAGCGGCGGTAGCCGCAGCGGCACCACGTTCAGACGGAAGAACAGATCTTCGCGGAACAAGCCCTGCTGGATGAGCTGACGCAGATCCTTGTTGGTGGCGGCAACGATCCGCACATCGGTCTTGATCGGCGTGCGACCACCGACGGTCGTATATTCGCCCTGCTGCAGCACCCGCAGCAGCCGCGTCTGCGCATCCATCGGCATATCGCCGATCTCGTCGAGGAACAGCGTACCGCCTTCCGCCTGCTCAAAGCGGCCGGAGGCGCGCGCGTTGGCGCCGGTGAA
>JBQCFU010000444.1:0-3504 GCA_051958775.1 Pseudolabrys sp. | reverse complement strand
CGGTGTTCTTTAAAGGCCTAAAAAGTCGCTGAACCGCTCGCTTTGCGGACAATAACGTCATGCGCAGTGTTGAGCCCTACCTTGCCGCCACGCGCGCCGGCTTCCGCGCCATGATGCCGTCGAGGCGCTCGCGCTCCTGCTCGAAGCCCGCCAGCATCGGGCCGGTCAGTTCGCGGCCGCGCGGCAGCTTGATACGCATCGGGTCGACGAAGCGGCCGTTGATGCGGATTTCGTAGTGCACGTGCGCGCCGGTGGAGAGGCCGGTCGAGCCGACGAAGCCGATCACCTGGCCCTGACGTACGCGCTTGCCCTCGTCGATGCCGCGCGCAAACGCCGTCATGTGACCGTAGGCGGTTTCGTAGCCGTTGGCGTGACGCAGCAGGATGAACTTGCCGTAGCCGGATTCCCAACCGACTTTCTCGACCGTGCCGTTGCCGGAGGCGTAGATCGGCGTGCCGGTCGGCGCTGCCCAGTCCACGCCGGTATGCATCTTGGTGTAGCCGAGGATCGGGTGATGCCGCACGCCGACCGGCGAGCGCATGATGCCGGAGGCGACAGGCTTGCGGACCAGGAATTTCTTCGCGCTCTTGCCGGTCTCGTCGTAGTAGTCGACGACGCCGTCGTCCGGCGACTGGTAACGGTAGAAGCGCTTGGCTTCGCCGCCGACCGTCAGTGAAGCAAACAATACATCGCTGCGGGAATCGGCGGTGCCGGGTGTTTCGTCTTCGCCGGCGAACAGCACTTCGAACGAGTCGCCCGGCTGCACGCGACGCTGGAAATCGACGTCGTAGGAATAGACGCGGATCATCTCGTCGACCACCGCGCGCGGCACCTGGTTGCGCAGCGCGGTTTCGTAGATGCTCTGGTAGAGGCGCACGCCGCTGCCGTCGTCGTTTTCGTCGTCTTCGCTGGTGCTGGCGATCTCGGTGTTGGCGCTGCTCACATCGACCGGCACGTATTGCCCGCTGTCGGCAAGCGCCACGACACCGTCGATGCCGGCGTCGCTCGCGAGCGCGATGCGGACCGGATGCAAGCGCTGATCATTACCGACCGGCCCCGGCAGGATTTTCAGTTTCTGCCCGTCTTTCAAGGCTTCCCGGCCACGCGGACCGAATGCAGCGATGATCGCCTTGATCTCGTCCGGCGTCGCGCCGGCGTCGCGCAGCAGGCCGGCGATCGTATCGGTGCGCTTGCAGATGACGACCCGTTCGGCTGTCGGATTGCCGCCGGTGGCTTCGTCGCGTGTCTTCGGCCGCAGCGTTACGTTTTCCGGACTGATGCGCGCTTCGAACCCGGCATAGGGATCGTTCATCTTCGCGCTGGGTTCGACCGCGTAAGCGAGACGGATATTGCTGACGGCCTCAAGCGAGGCCAATTCCGGTCCGCGCGGGGAGCGAGTTGCTGTGCCGATCACGCTGGCTGCTTCGCGCACGCGCGCCAGCACGTCGTCTTGCGCTGCGCGGGCGGCGACCTTGAGTCGCGGCAACAGCGGAGACAGATCGCGCATCACGAATGCGACTTCGGCTTCCGGTTCTGCGGCCGCCGCCGGCGTTTCGTCGTTGTCGGATCCGGATTCGGCCAGCAGGCGCTGCGGGTTAAACGGTGGAATCTTCGCTGACACGTCCGATGTGGTCAGCGACAGATTGCCGGCAATGCGCACCAGCGGGCGCACGCGCACCACTTCGTGGTTGCCGACACGGGTCATGGTGGAGACGCGGATCATCTGCCGCGCAACGTTGGAATCGCTGCCGGTCGGCAGTCGGTCGCTCTTGCGCGCGCCGGTGTTGCGGTCGCTGCCGGACAGCGCGCCGCGCAGAGCGAGTTCGACCCGCTCGGGGAGCGACGCGAAATTGGGTTCGCCGAGGGAGGTGAACACCGCGCCGCCCATCAGCGCGGCGCCGCACAGGCCGGTCAGGATCGTGCCGGACAGCCATTGCACCGAGACGCGGCGGCGATCGACGAGACCGCTGTCCTCGCCGTCCACCGACAGCGGCGGCTCGTTGCCAAGCTCGACAGCGTCGGCATCGTGGTGGCCCGCAGAATGGCCCGATTGCCGCGCGCTGGCTGACCTGCGTTGGTCCAACTTTGCCGTCCCCTGAGCCCGTCACAGAGCGCGTTTGATAGAGCGCGTTGATCGCGCGAATCGTTCGGTGAGGCCCACCGGCCCTGAATCGAGAGGCTGCACCATCGCCTCTGCGCCTGGCGGCGTCAACGGCGCTCGTCCCGGGTGGTTTAACCCGGTCACGCGCCGCCCAGAGGGTCGAAAAGGAGCTTTCCCGAAGCTGGAAGAGGAGAGCCTTGGCGAGAAAAAAAGGACGAGCAATATGGCGCGGGTGGGGCGCGGCCCCCATATAAGCCTTGTTCGGCCGAGGTTTTTCGGCCGTTTCGGCCTCGTCATCCACCGCAGCGCAAAAAAGCAATTTTCGGTGTTGACTTCCGGATCGGTCGCGACCTATAACCCCGACCACTGGCGCGGCGCTCTTCGCTCTGGCGAGGCGGCGCGCCTGGAAGCTCATCACTGTCACAGTGACCACAGCATCCGATAGTAAATCGGGTGCTTGGGCTTCTTCGGCTCTCCGGTCTTCGGAGGGTTGGGCTCCGCCAGGTGCCCGGGCTGTTTGACAACTGAATCGGAAGAAAGAGAAACGTGGACGGCGGAGTTCTTGCGCGCCGTTGCCTCGGGAAGCGATTTCCGCAGGCATCGGTCGGAAGAGACATCGGCGGTCTACGTTTAATCAAGGTACTATCGCTGATTTCGTAAGAGATCAGCGTGTGGACCTCGTCAAACGTGAGTGACTAGCCGAGATCAATCTCATCCAACTTGAGAGTTTGATCCTGGCTCAGAGCGAACGCTGGCGGCAGGCTTAACACATGCAAGTCGAGCGCCCCGCAAGGGGAGCGGCAGACGGGAGAGTAACACGTGGGAACGTGCCCTTTGGTCTGGAATAACTCAGGGAAACTTGAGCTAATGCCGGATACGCCCTTCGGGGGAAAGATTTATCGCCATTGGAGCGGCCCGCGTCTGATTAGCTAGTTGGTGAGGTAACGGCTCACCAAGGCGACGATCAGTAGCTGGTCTGAGAGGATGACCAGCCTCATTGGGACTGAGACACGGCCCAAACTCCTACGGGAGGCAGCAGTGGGGAATATTGGACAATGGGCGCAAGCCTGATCCAGCCATGCCGCGTGAGTGATGAAGGCCTTAGGGTTGTAAAGCTCTTTTAGCAGGGAAGATAATGACGGTACCTGCAGAAAAAGCCCCGGCTAACTTCGTGCCAGCAGCCGCGGTAATACGAAGGGGGCTAGCGTTGCTCGGAATCACTGGGCGTAAAGCGCACGTAGGCGGATTCTTAAGTCGGTGGTGAAATCCTGGAGCTCAACTCCAGAACTGCCTTCGATACTGAGAGTCTCGAGTCCGGGAGAGGTGAGTGGAACTGCGAGTGTAGAGGTGAAATTCGTAGATATTCGCAAGAACACCAGTGGCGAAGGCGGCTCACTGGCCCG
>JBQCFU010000443.1:0-3210 GCA_051958775.1 Pseudolabrys sp. | reverse complement strand
CCTGCCGAGCCCGTTTCTAATGGGATTGCAGGCCGGGGTGTCGAACTTCGTTCCGTATTTCGGTCCGATCATTGCGGCCATTCCCATCGGCCTCGTCGCAATGCCTTATGGCAATTCGGTGCTGATCTGGGCGGTGGTCCTCTACACGATTGTTCAGTCGATCGAGGGCTATGTCATCGGACCGCTGATCCAGCGCCGTGCTGTCGAGATACCGCCAGCCTGGACGCTGGTGGCGCTGGTGCTGCTCGGCGCTTTGTTCGGCGTTCTCGGCATCGCGCTGGCAATGCCGCTGGTAGCCGTGGCACGGATTGCGGTGGTTCGCTTCTATGTTGAAGGATATCTTGAGGACGAGGGAAGCGAACCCGCGTAGGATTATCGCTCGTTCTCGTCGCTCAATATTCCCATTCCATGCCGGCGCCGACACCGGTGTTGCCGCTGGCGTCCGCGTCGCCCTTGAGGCGCAGGTGACGGGTCACATCAAAATCCACGGTCACGCCGCTGTCGGTCGCTGCCGTGCCGGTCTTCACGCCGACGCTCAGCCGGCGGTTGATCGAGCGCGACAGCCCGACCGTCGGATTACCGTTGGCGCCGACCGACACGTCGAGGCTGTCGACACCGAGTGATTTGCGGATGCGCTCGAACGCATCGCCGCCGCCACCGCCCGAGAATTGCGCGGCGACCTGGGCGAGTTGCAGAGCTTGTGCGGCCGACAGGCCGCCGCTCGCCTTGGAGAACAGGATTCGCGACAGGACTTCATCCTGCGGTAGATCCGGCTCGGAGGAAAACGTGAAGCTCGGCTCCCGCGCGTTGCCGCCGACCGTAATGGTCGCGATGACTTCGCTGACACTGGTCTGCGCCACGAAGTCGAGCGAGGGCATGAGGTCGCCGGTGAACACCACACGGCCTCGGGTAAAGTCCAGCCGCGTGCCGGCGACCGAAATCCGCCCGCGGCGCAGCTCGAATGCGCCATCGGTGACAGGATCGGAGAGCTTGCCGCGCAGCCGCAGATCGCCGCCGAGCTCGGCATCGACGCCGCGCCCGCGCACGAATACCCGGTTCGGCGCGCTGACGGTCAAATCGAGCGCCGCATCGAATGCCGGCTGTCGGCTGGCCCGCGCCTTGTCACGCGCGGCTGCGGCGAGGCGGGCGCGTGCCGCGGGCGGCGGCGCGATGTGGACGGTGCCGGGGATGGGGTTCAACGTCGTCGGCAGTTTTTCCGGAATGGTGACGTCGAGCGATACCACGTCGATCTTGCCGGAAATCGTCGGATTGCGCGCCAGTGGCCCCGACAACGAAAGACCGAGATTGGCCACGAGACTATAAATCTCGTTCTCGATCAGCCTCGCGTTGTTGCTGGTGATCGAAATGCGGCCGGGGAAACCCGTGGCGGCGTCATTCTCGACCGTACCCTGAGCGGTGATGGCCCCGCCGTTCGGCGTTTGCGCCGACATGCGCTCGATGGCAATCCGGTTGCCGTGGGCGACGATGCGTCCGGAAATATTCGTGTAACGGATGCCGAGCACGACATCGCTATAGCTGCCGCTAGCGATTGTCGCCGTGCCGTTGATCTCGGGGCGCGCGATAGCACCGTTCGCCTTGACGTCGATGTCGAGTGCGCCGGTGGCGCGCCGTCCGGCCTGCGCTAGAAAACGATCGGTGACGCCAATATTGACACGTCCCTTGGCGGCGAGTGCGAGCCCGTCGGCATGCAACGGAACCGTTCCGTTGATGCGGATCGAGCCGGCAGTTTTGCTGCCGACGGTGCCGTCGATCGTGGTGCGCCCGTCGGCGAGCCGCCCGGCAGCGTTGATGTCGATTGGCGGCAGGCCGGCATCGCGGGTCTGCGGAGCGGTGAGGTTATCAATGTTCAGTTTCCAGGTTCCGCTTGGCGCTTCCGCCGTGCCGTTGATCGTCGCCTCGGCGTTCAGGTTGCCGGCGAGGCCGAGTTTCGGCATGAAGATATCGGCGATCGACAGCGGCACCGCCTTGGCGTTGACGGCGATGTCATAAGTCCTGCCCGCATGACCATTGATGGTCAGTCGTCCGGTGTTGAGCGTCAGCGCGAGGTTGCGGATATCGACACCGCCGTCGCGCAGCGCCAGCGTCGCCGGATTCAGGAGCGCCAGCCGATTTTTGGCGCGCTGTGCCGTGAAGGTTGAAAGGTCGAGGCGGATCGCATCGGCTGCGATCAGGCGTCCGCGTGCATCGAGCGCGAAGCCGCGTGCCTGTGCGGTGAGGGCGATGTCGCTGGCGACGGTTGCGCCCTGCGCCACCAGACGGACCTGCGAAATCTGTTCACCGGCGATGACGGCACGGTCGATGTTCACGGTGCCGTCGATGGTAGGTTTGCGATACGCGTCCGTCACGTTCAGTCTGGCGTCGAGATGATCGATGCTGGCGCCCGCGGCTTTGACGCCGCGCGCTTGCGCCGTGAGCGCGGCATTCTGGCCGCCATCGACGACGGTCGCTGCGAGGTCGGCCTGCACTTGCCCGGCGAGCTTGGTCAGCGCGAGAGGTGAGAGATCATCGAGATTGCCGGCGTTGATCGTCATGCGACCGTCGGCCAGCCAGTCGGCGGTGACCGACACCGCTCCGTTGACGGTGACGGAGCCGATCCGAATGTCAGCCTCGTTCACACGCCAGCCGCCTTGTTGCTGCCTGGCGACGTGCACGGTGCCCTGAGCCGGCTTGTTGTCGACGGTGCCGGACAATGTGGTCCGGGCATCGATCTGGCCGATGATGTCGGTTGCCGTCGTCTCCAGCACAAGGCGCGGGATCGGCCGGCCGAGCGCCTGGGCGTCGGCCACCGTCAGGGTCGCCTTGGCGTCGGGGCGTTCCAGCGTTCCGGTCAGCTTCGCTGTCAGGTCGGCATGGCCGCTGAGGCGGCTGTCGGCGCGTTTCAGATCGGGGATGTTTGCCCGAACATCGATATTCGCTTGATCGACCGTCGCTTGTCCGTCGAGCCGCGCGGAGACGTAGGCGCCATTCAGGCGCAGATCGCCGAACCCGAAGCCGCCGGCTGGCAGCGTACTTGCGCGACCTTTGAGCGCCATACGGCCGCCGGCAAGGCCATCGATAGCGGCGAGGCCGGTACCAAAGTGTGTGGCCTGGCCATCGAGATCGGCATTGAGCTGGCTGTCCTTCGGCACGCCGGTGAGATCGGCCTTGAGGCCGAGTGCGCCCCGCAGTTGCAGGCCGGAGAGGCCGCTG
>JBQCFU010000442.1:0-3535 GCA_051958775.1 Pseudolabrys sp. | reverse complement strand
GATGGATGGCATCCCCGAGATGATCCATGACATCCAGGCCGAAGCGACGTTTCCCGACGGAACCAAACTGGTGACCGTGCATAACCCGATCCGGTGAGGACGCAGATGAAGAAAAGTGCGCTGACAGGTTTTCTCGTTTTGGTGGGTTCTGCTTCGCCGGCGCTGGCGCATGTCGGCGCCGGCGATGTGCATCATTTCGCTAGCGGGATGCTACATCCACTGTCCGGGCTCGATCACATGCTGGCAGCGTTCGCCGTCGGTCTGTGGGCGGCGTTGTCCGGCGCGCGGCGGCCGCTGATCTGGCCTGTCACCTTCGTGGTGGTGATGGCGTTGGCGGCGATCCTTGGCGCTGGCGGCGTCCCGCTTCCCTTCGTCGAGCCGGCGATCGCCGGGAGCGTGCTGGCGCTGGGCCTGCTCATCGCTTTGTCGGTGCATGCGAGCACCGGAGTCGGTGCGGCGCTGATCGCGCTGTTCGCCGTCGTGCATGGACATGCGCATGGTGCGGAGGGCGGGACTTCGCTTTCATATCTCGCCGGACTCGTTGCGGCGACGGCGGTGTTGCACGGAGCGGGGCTGGCTGCCGGCCGCGCCGCCCAACGGCTCAATGCCACGCTGGCGGCCCGCGCGGTCGGCGGTCTGATCGCTGCCGCCGGTGTCTGGCTGCTGGCCGCGGGATGATGTCCATGACCACGGACCCGTTCGGCGAGCGTCTGGCCGACTATGTCAACCAGCACAGCGCGTATTTGTGGCTGCTTGATTTTGACGAGCTCGCGCCGGCAGAGCAGGCTCTGATCGGGACATGGGAATTGCAGCAGGAAATCTACAACGGTGGTTTCTGGCAATATCTGTGCAATGAAAGTGGTGCGCAAGCCAGGAAATTGAATGAGATCCTTCGCGATATCGGCGCAGCGGATACGGCGGCGCTTGTCGCACAAGCCTTGGATACTCTTGGCCCTGGCGTGGATTACAATGACGAGAAAGCGCGCTGGTCAGCCGTCCAGACAATGTCGCCAGAGCAGAGGAAAACGCTGTCCGAACTGGACATGATTTTTGATCGTCAGGTTCCTGCATTGAATCGTGCACTGTTTCAGTTTCTATCGGCACATCGTGGAACACTCGATGTGCCGGATACATTCTGGTCGGAGGTGGATCGATGATCCCCGGTGAACTGTTCGTCAAATCCGGCGAGATCGAACTCAATGCCGGGCGCAAAACAGTGACCTTGACGGTCGCCAACACCGGCGACCGGCCGGTGCAGGTCGGATCGCATTATCATTTCTTCGAGACCAATCCGGCGCTGTCATTTGACCGCAAGAAAGCGCGTGGCATGCGTCTCAACATCGCTGCCGGCACGGCAGTGCGGTTCGAGCCCGGCCAGACCCGTGAGGTGACGCTGGTGGCGCTCGCCGGCAAACGCACGGTCTACGGCTTCCGCGGCGACGTGATGGGGAAGTTGTAGATGACCGCCAAAATCAAGCGCTCCGTCTATGTGGATATGTTCGGGCCGACGACTGGCGATCGCGTGCGGCTCGCCGACACCGACATCGTCATCGAGGTGGAAAAGGATTTCACCATCTATGGCGAAGAGGTGAAGTTCGGCGGCGGCAAGGTGATCCGCGACGGCATGGGCCAGTCGCAGGCGACCAACAAGCAAGGCGCGGTCGATACGGTGATCACCAATGCGCTGATCCTCGACCACTGGGGCATCGTCAAGGCCGACATCGGTATCAAAGGCGACCGCATCGCCGCCATCGGCAAGGCCGGCAATCCCGATATCCAGCCTGGCGTCACCATCGTCATCGGCCCGGGCACCGAGGTGATCGCCGGCGAAGGCAAGATCGTCACCGCCGGCGGTTTCGACACGCATATCCATTTCATCTGTCCGCAGCAGATCGAGGAGGCGCTGATGGCCGGCATTACCTCGATGCTCGGCGGCGGTACCGGCCCGGCGCACGGCACATTCGCGACGACCTGCACCCCCGGCCCATTCCACATCGGCCGGATGATCCAGGCGGCGGATGCGTTTCCGATGAACCTCGGCTTTGCCGGCAAGGGCAATGCCGCGCGCCCCGCGGCGCTGGAGGAGATGATCAAGGCCGGCGCCTGTGCGCTCAAGCTGCATGAGGACTGGGGCACGACCCCGGCGGCGATCGACAATTGCCTATCGGTGGCGGACGACTACGACGTGCAGGTGATGATCCACACCGACACGCTGAACGAGTCGGGATTCGTCGAGGATACCATCAAGGCGTTCAAGGGCCGCACTATCCATGCCTTCCACACGGAAGGTGCGGGCGGCGGCCATGCGCCGGATAAGATGAAAGTCGCCGGCGGCAAAAATTAACTCCCGTCCACGACCACGCCGAAGCGGCCGTACACGCGCAACACCATCGACGAACATCTCGACATGCTGATGGTGTGTCACCATCTCGACCCGTCGATCGCCGAGGATCTGGCGTTCGCCGAGAGCCGCCTCCGGCAGGAGACCATTGCCGCGGAGGATATCCTGCACGACATCGGTGCGCTGTCGATGATGTCGTCGGACTCGCAGGCCATGGGCCGTATCGGCGAGGTCATCATCCGCACCTGGCAGACAGCGGACAAGATGAAGCGCCAGCGTGGTCGGCTCAAGGAGGAGAAGGGCGACAACGATAACGTGCGCGCCAAGCGCTATGTTGCCAAATACACGATCAATCCGGCGATCGCGCACGGTGTATCGAAGCACATCGGTTCGATCGAGAAGGGCAAGCTCGCCGATCTGGTGGTCTGGTCGCCGGCGTTCTTCGGCGTCAAACCCGACTGCATCGTCAAGGGCGGCAGCATTGCCGCTGCGCCGATGGGCGATCCCAACGCTTCGATTCCGACGCCGCAGCCGGTGCATTATCGCCCGATGTTCGGCGCGTTCGGTAAGGCGGTGGCGGCCTCGTCGCTGGTGTTCGTGTCGAGGGCGGCGGTCAAGGGCCGGCTGCGCGACAAACTCGGTGTCGAAAAGCAGCTGGTCGCGGTGGAGCACACGCGCGACATCTCCAAGAAGAACATGATCCACAACGGCGCGACGCCAAAGATCGACATCGACGCCGAGACCTATGAGGTTCGTGCCGACGGCGAACTGTTGACCTGCGCGCCGGCGGATACGCTGCCGATGGCACAGCGCTATTTCCTGTTCTGACGTTTCGATAGGGCGGAGTTGATGCGCGCGACCGTAGTGAAACCTGCCGGCTCCTGGAGCGGTGACGCCGCCGACAGCATCGTGCTCGACTATGACGACCGGCATCGGCGCCGCATGGCGATGACCGGCACGCGCGGTATTTCCTTCCTGCTCGATTTGGCGGAGGCCACATGGCTGCGATCCGGCGATGCGCTGTTGCTGGAGGACGGGCGGCTGATCGAGGTGGTCGCCGCGCCCGAGCCGCTCTTGGAAATCCGCTGCGCCGATCCGCTGCATCTCGCCCGCATCGCCTGGCATCTCGGCAACCGGCATCTGCCTTCGCAGATCATGCCCAAGGCGATCCGCATACGCCGCGATCACGTCATC
>JBQCFU010000441.1:0-7592 GCA_051958775.1 Pseudolabrys sp. | reverse complement strand
GATGGCACGCCCACCGGCAAATACAGCGAGTCCGGATTGCCGGAAGCGATCCTGCAATACAACACGATTCAGGATCTCGAGCTCTGGAGCCACGCCAGCGCCGAAGCGCAGTCCGCCGCGATCGCCGACGACATTGCCTATGACGCGCATGACATCGACGACGGGCTGCGCGCCGGGATGTTCACGCTCGACGACATTGCCAGCGTGCCGGTGATCGGGAACTTGCTGGCCGAAATCGACGGCAAGCACCCCGGGCTCGATCATGGTCGCCGGGTCCATGAACTCGTGCGGCTGCTGATGACGCGAATGATCGAAGACGTCATGGCGGAAACCGAGCGGCGTGTGGCGGCATTGGCGCCAACTTCGGCAGCGGAGATTCGAGCAGCGGAGTCGGCTTGCGCCGTGTTCTCGCCGGCGATGAATGCCGCCGACCGGAACATCAAAAACTTCCTCTATCCCCGCATGTATCGCCATCCGCGCATGCAGCGGATCACCGATGATGCCGAAGCGGTGGTGCGGGATTTGTTCGACTATTATTCGAAGCATCCGTCGGTCCTGCCGGATGAATGGGCCGATCTGCCCCAGGGCGACGCGGCCCGTGCCCGCCACATCGCCAATTTCATTGCCGGCATGACCGACCGTTTTGCCCTGATCGAGCACGCCCGGTTTTTTGACTCGACCCCGGATTTGCGATAGGCCGCCCGACGAAATTTCCGAACAAACCCAAGCGGTTACCCAATGGGGAATCGCGGCGGAAGACAAACCGACAAGCGACGAACCGATATGGCGACATCCGCAGATCAGCAAAAGTTTGCCCATCTCTTCGCGCATATGCTCGCGCGCGTTCACGCGGCCGCTGACGCGCTGATCGCCGACAAGGTTTTGCCGGCAGGCATCGATCTGTCGCGCATCGTGGTCGAGCCGCCGCGCGACGCGACGCATGGTGATATGGCGACCAATGCTGCGATGGTGCTGGCGAAGGAAGCCGGCGCCAAGCCGCGCGATCTGGCTGATGCATTTGCCGCGAAGCTGCGCGCCGAACCGCTGGTCGATAAGGTCGATGTCGCCAGTCCGGGCTTTCTCAATCTGACGCTCAAGCCCGTGGTGTGGGCCGACGTGCTGTCCGCGGTGCTCGATCAGGGCGCCGCTTACGGCCGTAGCGGCATCGGCAAGAACGCTGCCGTGAATGTCGAATATGTGTCGGCAAACCCGACAGGGCCGATGCATGTCGGTCACTGCCGTGGTGCGGTGTTCGGTGACGCGCTGGCGACGCTGCTGGCGTTCGCGGGCTTTGCGGTGACGCGCGAATATTACATCAACGACGCCGGTGCGCAGGTCGATGTGCTCGCGCGCTCTGCCTATCTGCGTTATCGCGAAGCGCTTGGCGAGAACATCGGCGAGATTCCGGAGGGGCTTTATCCGGGGGATTATCTCAAGCCGGTGGGTGAGGCGCTGGCCGCCGAATCCGGCGACCGTTTCAAGGGACGGCCGGAGATCGAATGGCTGAGTCCGGTTCGCGCCAAGGCCATTGCCATGATGATGGACCAGATCCGCGGCGATCTCGCCGCGCTCAACGTCCGTCACGATGTGTTCTTCTCCGAGCGCTCGCTTACGTCGGGCGCGGAAGATGCGGTTGGCCGCACCATCGATGCGTTGCGGGCTGATGGACTTGTCTATCAGGGCCGCTTGCCGCCGCCGAAGGGCGCGCCGGTTGAGGATTGGGAAGACCGCGAGCAGACGCTGTTCCGCTCGACACAGTTCGGCGACGATGTCGATCGCCCGCTGATGAAGTCGGACGGCGGCTACACCTATTTTGCGTCGGACATCGCCTATCACAAATCCAAGTTTGATCGCGGCTTCACCGACATGATCGACGTCTGGGGCGCGGATCATGGCGGTTACATCAAACGCATGCAGGCGGCGGTCAGTGCGGTGAGCGGCGGTAAGGCCGCGCTCGACGTGAAAATTGTGCAACTCGTCAAGCTGTCGCGCGGTGGCGTGCCGGTGAAGATGTCGAAGCGCGCCGGCGAGTTCGTGACGCTGCGCGAGGTCGTCGATGAAGTCGGCCGCGACGCGGTTCGTTTCATGATGCTCTACCGCAAGAACGACGCGACGCTCGATTTCGATCTGGCGAAGGTGATCGAGCAGTCACGCGACAACGCGGTGTTCTATGTGCAGTACGCCCACGCGCGTGGCGTATCGGTTTTCCGGAACGCCGCGGAGCAAATGCCGGAACTGGCGATCCCGTCGGCGAATGAGGGACGTGATGTCTGGCTTGCTGGGGCGCAGATCAACCGGCTCAATGATGATGGCGAACTCGCGATCCTGAAACGGCTGGCGCTCTATCCGCGGCTCGTTGAATCCGCGGCGCTGGCGCACGAGCCGCACCGGGTCGCGTTCTATCTCTACGAACTGGCGAGCGAGTTCCACGCCCAGTGGACGCGCGGAAAAGACTTGCCTCATTTACGCTTCATTATCCCGAAGGATCCAGAACTGACCAAAGCGCGTCTCGCCATGGTCGAGGGGATTGTCACGGTGCTGGCGTCAGGGCTGGGCCTGTTGGGCGTGAGCGCACCGGACGAAATGCGGTAGCCGCCGTTGTCGGCGCAGTCATGCGCCGCGGCATACCAGAACTGGGGCTTTTATGGCCGACCATCAGAATTCGGGGCGTTTTCCCAACGATTTTTCGCGTGGTGTGAGTTCCGGAACTCCGGCGCCGCACAGCAACGACCCGCTCGCTGAACTGGCACGGTTGATCGGCCAGAACGATCCGTTCGCCGAATATGGCCGGCAGCAAGCCGCGCGCCAGCAGCCGGCTCCCGCGATGGAGCCGCCGCCCGTCGCTGCTCCGCATTACCCGGCTCCGATGGAATCTTACGGCGCGCCGCCGCGCTATGACGCTCCGCAGGCGCCTGCTAGTCCAGCCTACGGCCAGCCCGCAGGACAGGCTGCTTATCCGGACGAGCAGTCCTATAGCTACGCCGAGGCGCACGGGTATCCGCCTGGCTTGATCCCGCCTGAAGTGGATCGCCATCTGCCCAACCTGCTCGGCAGCGATCAGCAACAGTACTACACCGTCGATCCGGAGGCCGAAGCGCAGGCGGATCGCGAGGTCGCGTCGCGTCGCCGCAAGGTGATGGTGGGCGCAGCAGCGCTCGTGCTGGTGATCCTCGGTATCAGCGGCGCCGTCGCGTATCGCGTGACGCTCGCGACCTATGGGTCTGCGCCGCCGCCGGTGATCAAGGCCGATACCGCGCCGAGCAAGGTCATGGCTGCTCAACGTGACGGCAACAACGGCAAGCCCATCCAGGACCGCCTCGGCAACAATCCGGCCGGTGAGCGCATGGTGTCGCGCGAGGAGCAGCCGGTCGATATCAAGGCCGCGCCACGTGTCGTGTTGCCGGCGCCCGGAACGGGCCAGCCGGCAGGTGCTCAGCCCGACGGGCAAGTGGCCCGCGGCGGAGCTGAGCCGAAGAAGATCCGTACTGTCTCGATCCGTCCCGACAATGCGGTCGATCAGCAGCCTCAGGCCGCTGCGGCGGCGCCTGTCCCGGCGGCCGCTATCCCGACCCGTGTGGCCAGCGTTGCCAATGTCCCGGCCGTTTCGGCGCCGGCTCCGGTCGCTGCCCAGCCGCGCCCTGCTGCTCCGCCGAGTGTGCCGGCGATGCCGCAGCAATCGCGGGGTCCGTTGTCGCTGTCGCCTGACGCGGCGCCGTCTGCGCAAGCCCCGGTTCCGACCCGGACCGCCTCCGTGCCGCCGCCGCGGGCCGCGGCTCCTGTGGCCGGTTCAGGCGCCTTCGTGCAGGTCTCGTCGCAGCGGAGCGAGGCGGATGCCCAGGCGGCTTTCCGGTCGCTCCAGTCCAAGTATCCCTCGGTCCTCGGCAGCCGCGCCTTGACGGTGCATCGGGCCGATCTCGGGGCAAAGGGGACGTACTACCGCGCCATGGTGGGGCCGCTGGCCAGCGCCGACGCTGTGGAACTGTGCACCAGCCTGAAGGCTGCGGGCGGCTCCTGCATCATCCAGAAGAACTGACAGAAGCGGCACGCAGCACTGAACAACTCGTGCCGGCGCCTTGACCCTGTCCGGAGGCGCGCGTTAATCGCGCCTTATGGCGTCCCGCGCATTAATTTCAGGTCTTTCCGGCGTGACGCTCACCTCCGACGAGCGTGCGTTTCTGCGTGAGATGCAGCCGTGGGGGCTTATTCTTTTCAAGCGTAACATTGATAGTCCAGCGCAAGTCTCTGACTTAGCGAAGGAGTTTCGATCTGTCATTGGTTGGAATGCGCCGATCCTGGTGGATCAGGAGGGCGGCCGCGTGCAGCGGCTGGGACCGCCGCATTGGCCCGTCTATCCACCCGGTGCCGCCTATGCGGCGCTCTACGAGCGGGACCCGCGCCTGGGCAAGGAAGCCGCTCGGCTCGGCGCCAGGCTGATCGCGGCCGACCTGAGAGCCGTGGGGATCGATGTTGACTGCCTGCCGCTCGCCGACGTGCCGGTCGACGCGGCCGATCCGATCATCGGCGACCGGGCCTATGGACGAACGCCCGAACAGGTGGCCGTGCTGGCAGGCGAGATCGCAGCCGGTCTGCTGGCCGGCGGCGTCCTGCCGGTGCTCAAGCATGTCCCGGGTCATGGCCGCGCCACGGCGGACAGCCACCTGAAGCTGCCTGTCGTCGACGTGCCGCATGCGACCTTGAGCGAGACCGATTTCGCCGCGTTCCGGCCGCTGAATCATCTGCCGCTCGGCATGACCGCACATGTTGTGTTTAGCGCGATTGACGCCACTTCACCGGCCACGACTTCCGCCACAATGGTGAGCGAAGTGATTCGCGGCGAGATCGGATTCCTGAGTCTGTTAATGAGCGACGATGTGTCGATGGGAGCGCTGACAGGTTCGATCGCGGAGCGCAGCCGCGCTGCGATCGCTGCCGGCTGCGACGTCGTCCTGCATTGCAACGGCAAGCTCGACGAAATGCGAGAGGTGGCTGCCGCTGTTCCGATGCTGGAAGGCCGGGCGCTGGAGCGGGCCGATGCCGCCCTGGCACAGCGTCGCAACCCGGAACCGATCGATCTCGCTGTTGCGCGCGGCCGGTTTGCGGCACTTCTTTCGGGCGACGCACAAGCATTGCAGGCAGGGTTACAGGCAAGGTCTCAGGCATGAGTGGCGTTGAAATCTCTGCACCTTTCGAAACCGAGGCCGAGATGGGCGACCGCGCGGCGAACGAGCCGGCGCTGGTGGTCGACGTCGAGGGTTTCGAAGGCCCGCTCGACCTGCTGCTCACGCTGGCGCGGCAGCAGAAGGTCGACCTCGCCAAGATTTCGATCCTCGCGCTCGCCGACCAGTATCTGACGTTCGTCGAAGCGGCGCGGCATATGCGCATCGAGCTTGCCGCCGATTATCTGGTGATGGCGGCGTGGCTCGCCTACCTCAAATCGCGTCTGCTGCTGCCCGACGCTGCGCCGGAAGGCGCGATGACCGCCGAGGACATGGCCAACGCACTGGCTTACCGGCTGCGCCGCCTCGAGGCATTCCGCGAAGTCGCCAAGCAATTGATGGACCGGCCGCAGCTCGATCGCGACGTGTTTTCGCGCGGCGATCCGGAGCCGATCGCTGAAGTGCGGCAGGCGCAATGGAGCGCGACGCTCTACGATCTGCTTACCGCCTATAGCGCGCAGCGCCAGCAGAAGGCGCTCGGCCAGGTGCGCTTCGCCAAGCGCAATGTCTGGTCGCTCGCCGAAGCGCGCGAGGTGCTGGAACGGCTCGTCGGCGTTGCCGAGGACTGGACGCGGCTCGACGAATACCTGATCAAATATGTGGTCGAGCCATCGGTCGCGGCGACGGTGTTCGCATCGAGCTTCGTTTCCGCGCTCGAACTGGTGCGCGAAGGCGTCGCCGAGATTCATCAGACGCAGGCGTTCACGCCGATCTATGTGCGTAAGCGCGAGAAGGGGGCTGGTGCGTTCCCGACTTATGGCGCTACCAATGAAACGCGCGATACGAAGGGGGGCCACTGATGCCACGGCTGGCCAAGAAACTGGTGCTTGTCGAAAACGAGAACGAACACGCATTGCACGCGGTTGCTGAGGCGACCGAAACGCATGTGACTGCCGTGGTGCATGAGGTGTCGCGCGAAGAGACGGTGGCTGAGGACGTGGCCGCCGAGGACGTGATCGTCGGGGACGCCGTTGTTGAGGACGCGGTCGATGCGCAGGACGAAACCGTCCGCGACGACGAGGCGTCTCCGCAGGACGATGCTGCGCAAGATGACGACGATAGCGACGATGATGACGATGACGACGGCGAAGATGATGATGACGCCGATGACGATGACGATAACGACGATGATGATGAAAGCGACGAAGACGAGGACGACGACGCAGACGACGAAGTGACCGACGCCGGCGATCCGGAGGTCACTGAAGTCGTCGCTGTGGTCAGCGTCATGGACGCATCGGCGGGCGAAACTCCTGAGCAGGCTGCATCGGAGAACACTTCTGAGGACGACACCTCAGTCGCGCCGGTCCAGCGGCCGGACGAGTTCCGTCTGCTGGAAGCGCTGCTGTTCGCGAGCAAGGAGCCGCTCGACGAGGCGACACTGGCGAAGCGGCTGCCGCAAGGCGTCGACGTCCGCGCATCGCTGCGCGCGCTTCAACTCGAATACGCGCCGCGCGGCGTCAATCTCGTGCGCGTCGGCCGCAAGTGGACGTTCCGCACGGCCGGCGATCTCGCCTGGCTGCTGACCAAGAACGTCGTGCAGACGCGCAAGCTGTCGCGCGCCGCGATCGAGACGCTGGCGATCATCGCCTACCATCAGCCGGTGACCCGCGCCGAGGTCGAGGAAATCCGTGGCGTTGCCGCGGCCAAGGGAACTCTGGATGTGCTGCTGGAGACCGGCTGGATCCGTCCGCGCGGTCGCCGCAAGGTTCCGGGCCGCCCGATCACCTACGGCACATCGGAAGTGTTCCTCTCGCATTTCGGGCTTGAGGCAATCGACGACCTGCCGGGTCTCGATGAATTGAAGGGCGCGGGGCTGCTCGACGGCCGCATTCCGCCGGGCTTCGCCGTGCCGGTGCCGTCCGACGACACGACGCTGCGGGACGACGAAGACCCGCTTGAACCGGGCGATTTGCTTGATCTGGGGCTCGCCCCGCCGCCGGAGCGCACGGAAGGCGAGTGATCGCGGCGCCTGATCGCCGGATTTTGGGCCGAGAAGCGCCCCTCCTGCGGCGATGATGCGTCGTTGGGCGCATTCCGTAAGTCCTTGTTTTTGCCGCGCCCGGAGCCTAGTTTCGCAGAGAAACAACAGCGGGCGCTGCGTTGCAGGCGTCGGCCGCGTCCGCTAACCGGACGCGTCTTGGGGGGCGCGTCTCTGGGGCGCGTTTTGGAGGTCGTTCAATGGGTTCAATGAGTATCTGGCACTGGATCGTGGTGATAGCCGTGGTTCTGTTGCTGTTCGGGCGCAACAAGATTTCCGATCTGATGGGCGACGTCGCGCAGGGCATCAAGGCCTTCAAGAAGGTCATGCAGGACGATGAAAAGACTGCGGAAAAGTCCGAGCCAGTCAAGACCATCGATCATAATGCACAGCCG
>JBQCFU010000440.1:0-5048 GCA_051958775.1 Pseudolabrys sp. | reverse complement strand
ACTGGGAAGCCGATCGCGCTTACTTCTCCATGCAGTCCTACAAGCAGGCGGTGGAAGCGGCGATGAAGGCCAAGGGCGGATCGTGGCCGACGCAGGACGAGATCGCGCAGGCGATGATCGGCCAGAATGTCGACAGCCTCGGCGGTAAGGGCTCGTGGCGCAAGGACAAGATCGCCGACCAGACCTATGTGCAGGGGCTCAGCACCCACAAGAACAAATACGACTTCGTCACGCTCCAGGACAATTTCGACACGATGTATTCGCCCGATCTGCAGAAGCCGGCAGGGGCGGATTTCTGGAAGTGGATCGAGACCGCCAAATTCAACATCTGATCACATCCGATCCGTTCACAAACTGATCTGACGCAAGCGGTCTGAATGTCGGCATTTGCCAATATCCTGATCGGCGGCGTGTTCCACGCCGCCGTTCTTTTCCTCGTCGCCGCCGGGCTGCAGCTCGTGTTCGGCGTACAGAAGATCGTCAATCTGGCGTGCGGTTCGTTCTACGCACTCGGCGCCTATTTCGGCATCACCTTCCTGACGCTCGCCGAGATGTACGGCGTGCCGCACTGGCTGATGCTGCCGGTGCTGATCCTCGCCGGCATCCTGCTGGGCGTGAGCGGTCCGCCGATCGAGCGGCTGCTGCGCTCGGTCTATGGGCGCGACGAGAGCTTCGCGCTGCTGCTCTCGTTCGCCCTGGTGCTGATGTTCCAGGACGTGTTCCGGTTCTTCTGGGGCGCGAATCCGCGCTCGCTCGACAACGGCTATCTGATCTACGGCACGCTGCGCCTCGGCGACTTCAGCGTGCCGGTCTACAACCTGCTGGTGATCCTTGCCGCGATCCTCGCCGCCGTCGGTGTCGGCGCGTTCCTGCAAAAGACCAATTACGGCCGGCTGCTGCGCGCCACCGCGGAAAATCGTGGCATGGCGGAAGCGCTCGGCGTCAATGTGCGCAGCGTCTATTCGGACGTGTTCACCGCCGGTGCGGTGCTCGGCACGGTCGCCGGTGCGCTGGTGGTGCCGACCGCCGCCGCCTCGCTCGACATGGCGATCGAGTTTGTCATCGAGGCGTTCGCTGTTGTTGTGATCGGCGGTCTTGGCTCGATGCGTGGCGCGCTCGCCGGCGCGCTGATCGTCGGCCTCATTCGCGCGCTTGCCGTCGTCATCTATCCGGAGTTCGAGGTGCTGGCGATCTACGTCATTGTCATCGCGGTTCTGCTGTTCCGCCCGACCGGCCTGTTCGGGACGCAAACCACATGAAGCCTATCCCGCTCGCTGTAGCTGCGCTCGCGGTCGTCGCTCTCGCCGTCTTTCCGGCGTTCGCGCCGCCTTATTACGTCAATCTGCTGATCCCGTTCTTCGCCTACGCCATCGCGCTGCTCGGCTTCAACCTGCTGTTCGGCTATGCCGGGTTGCTGTCGTTTGGGCACGCCATGTTCCTCGGCATCGGTGCCTATGGCGCGGCAATCCTGGCCGGCACCTACGGCATCCGCTCGTTCGAACTGGTGCTGATCGGGGTGATGCTCGGCGGCATGCTGATCGCCGTGCCGATCGGGATCCTGTGCGTGCGTTACACCGGCATCTTCTTCGGCATGCTGACGCTCGCCTTCGGCATGCTGTTCCACTCGTTCCTGTTCAAATTCTACGACCTGACCGGCGGCGACAGCGGCATGCGCGTGCCGCGCATGAACATCCTCGGTCAGGAATTCGACAGCTACAACAAGATCGAACTGCTGTCGGGACCATTCTATTATTACTGCCTCGCGCTCACCGTGCTGGCGACGCTGCTGATGTGGCGCATCGTGCATTCGCCGTTCGGCTTGCAATTGCAGGCGCTGCGCGACAATGCCCGCAAGGCGGAATATCTCGGCGTGCATGTGCACCGGATGCGGCTCGCCGCCTTCATCATCTCGGCCGGCTTCGGCGCCGCCGGCGGCGCGATCCTCGCGTTCCGCGTCGGTCTTGCCGACCCGGAACTCGTGCACTGGACTCATTCCGGGCATCTCGTGTTCATGACCGTGCTCGGCGGTTTCGCCAATTTCTTCGGGCCGATCGTCGGCGCGCTGGCGCTCACCATCCTGCAGGACCAGTTGCAGTCATTGACGCAGTACTGGCGCTTCGTGCTCGGTGCGATTCTCGCCCTGGTTGTGATCGGGCTGCCCGGCGGCATCATGGGTCTGTTCGACATGTGGTGCGCGCAGTGGCGGAGGCAGACATGACCGTCCTGCTCGAGACCCGCAAGGTCGGCAAGTCGTTCGGGCCGTTTCGTGCGCTCGACGACGTCAGCATGACGGCGTCGGTCGGAGAGGTGCTCGCGATTGTCGGGCCGAACGGCGCGGGCAAGACGACGCTGGTCAATCTGCTCACCGGTCTGTTGCAGCCGACCGATGGCGAGGTGTTCTTCCAGGGCAAGTCCATTGCCGGGATCGGTCCGGTGCTGCTGGCCGAACTCGGGCTCGCCCGCGCATTCCAACTGATCCAGATTTTTCCGCGGCTCACCGTGCGTGAAAGCCTTGCGACGGCCATCATCTCGCGGCGGCAGCGGCGCTGGTCGCTGTTGTCGGCCGTGGAGAGCGACAAGCCGATCCAGGACAAGGCAGGCGAGATCGCGCACATCTTCGGGCTGGAGGCGCGGCTCGATACGCTTGCCGCCAATCTATCCCAAGGCGAGAAAAAGCTGCTTGATGTCGCCTCCGCCTTCGCGCTGGAGCCGAAGGTAATTCTGCTCGACGAGCCGACCTCCGGCGTGTCCACCGCCGAGAAGCACGGCATCATGGAGACGCTGATGAAGGCGGCGAAAGCCGCCGGCGTCGAAGGCATCATCCTGGTCGAGCACGATATGGATCTCGTCGCTGCCTATTCGCACCGGGTGATGGCGCTGTCGGAAGGCAAGGTGCTCGCCGATCTGCCGCCGGCGAAGTTCTTTGCCGATCCCATGATCCTCGAAACCATCGTCGGAAAACGCAGAGGCGCCCATGCTGTCGGTGCGTGATCTCGTCGTCGATATCCAGGGCAGCCCAGTGTTGCGCGGCGTGTCGCTGGAGGTGAAGGCCGGCGAGATCGTCTGTCTGGTCGGCCGCAACGGCGCTGGCAAGACCACAACGTTTCGCAGCATCATGGGGTCGCGCAAGCCGCGTGGCGGTTCGATCGAATTCGAGGGCGTGCCGCTGCTCGGCAAGAGGCCCTATGAGATCGCGCGAATGGGCATCGGATTCTCGCCGGAGGAGAGCGAAGTGTTCGGCGACCTGACGGTGGCTGAGAACATCGCCATGCCGACCTGGACGGTGGAGACCGGTCGTAGGGCCGAGGAGAGGATCGCCGAAGCCTATCGCGTGTTCCCGAAGCTCGAGCGCTATCGAGCGCGCGGCGGGCAGGCGCTGTCAGGTGGCGAGCGCAAGATGGTGTCGATTGCCCGGGCGCTGACGCTCGATCCGAAACTCCTGCTGCTCGACGAGCCGACCGAAGGCCTGTCGCCGGCTATCGTGCCGTCGATCGTCGAGGGCCTCGCGACCATCCGCAATTTCGGCCATTCGATCTTCATCTCGGAATCCAAGGTCCACCACGTTCCCGATTTCACCGACCGGCTCTACGTGATGGAGCGCGGCGAAATTATCTTCGCCGGCCGCCCGCAGGACGCCTATCGCGACAAGGCGGTGGTGCGGGTGATCGAAGGGACCGGTGGGATGAATGCCGGCATGAAGCCCGACCTCGCGGCGGGATGAGAGCCGGGCGGGGGCCTTGCGGGGCCTGTGCGACCCCTTCGGAAGCCGCATTGAAGCGCCGCGCGGGATGTGATAGATTTGTGATATATCAGATGCGGAACGCCGAAAACCGCTGATTTATCAAGGGTCACGGCGTTTCCGAGAGGAGGTCAGCATGATCGGCCAACGCCAGATTCAATTCCGTCAGGAATACCGCTCGCGGATCGTCGGCTGGTACGACGGATACGCCCACATCCTGATCATCTATGCGATGGGGGCGGCCGCTTTCTATATTTACGTCCAGCACATCCAGAACGTGACCTGGCTCGAATGGCTGACCCTGCCGATCACCTTCCTGTTCACCAATCTGTTCGAGTGGGTCGTGCACAAATACGTCATGCACCGGCCGGTGAACATCAAGGGACTGCGCGCGGTCTATGAGCGGCATACGCTCAATCACCATCAGTTCTTCACCGACGACGAGATGCGCTTCCGCGATCCGCTCGATTGGCGCGTGACCGTGTTCCCGCCTTATGCGCTGGTGGTGTTCATCCTGATGTCGATCCCGGCGGCCGCCATTCTCGGCACGATCTTCTCGCCGAATGTCGGCTGGCTGTTCATGTGTGCCACCACCGGCATGTATCTGATCTATGAGTTCATGCACTTCTGCTGCCACGTCGACGAAAACTGGTTCGTGCGCTACTGCCCGTTCGTCAACACGCTGCGGCGCCATCACACCGCGCACCACAATGCGCGGCTGATGATGGAAACCAACATGAACCTGACGTTCCCGATCGCCGACTGGCTGTTCGATACGTCGGACGTGAAGCGCAGCCTGATCGGCACGCTGCTCAACGGCTACGACACGCGCTATCTGCGCAAGGATCTGCGCGGAACGCCGAAGCGGCCGGACGAGGCCGCGGCCGAGCCCATGGGCGCCTACTGAGGCCGCCCGAAGAAACGAGCGCGCCTACTTAGGCACCCGTGGTCTGCGCAGTAAGATCGGGAGGCAACCATGCCCAATGACGTGAAAACCATTCTGTCGCTGGTGGTGATGCTGGTGGCGTTCGTGCTCGCTTACTGGAGCGGCTCGCCGATCCGTCCGGACTTCGCCTATATTGTCATCGGTACCGCGGTTTTCATGGTGGTCGCCATGTGGATGTTCCCGGAAGCCGGCGTGAAGAAGGGCGACATCAAGCGGCCATAGCGTCTGTCGCCGTCAGCGTGACGGCTGCGAAAAAAAATCACGGCGCATCGGCTGAAACCGATGCGCCGTTTTTGTTGTGCCGTGATCGGCGCGGCTATTGGACCTTGATGCCGGCGTCCTTGATGATCGGCCACCACTTGT
>JBQCFU010000439.1:0-2121 GCA_051958775.1 Pseudolabrys sp. | reverse complement strand
CGGGCGCCGGGCCGCAAGCGGCAGCACCGGGCCGACATCTTCGGCGTTTACGTCAAGCCGAAGGCGCGGGGCCGGGGCGCAAGCCAAAGGCTGTTTGCGACGTTGATCGAAGCGGCGCGCGAAATGGTGGTGCAACTTCACCTGACGGTGACGACCCGCAATGAGCGCGCTTTGACCTTTTATCGCCGGCTCGGGTTCGAGATTTACGGGACCGAGCCCCGCAGCCTGCTCGTCGATGGCTGCTATTACGACGAATATCTCATGGTGCTGCGCCTCGATGAAGGGCAGCGGAAAGTGACAGACAAATGACCGACAATCTTTCCCCGCGCGAGATCGTTTCCGAGCTCGACCGCTATATCGTGGGCCAGGCCGACGCCAAGCGCGCCGTCGCGGTGGCGCTCAGGAACCGCTGGCGCCGGCAGCAGCTCCCCGAGGAGCTGCGCCGCGAGGTAACGCCCAAGAACATTCTGATGATCGGGCCGACCGGCGTCGGCAAGACCGAGATTTCGCGGCGGCTGGCGCGGCTGGCGCAGGCGCCGTTCCTCAAGGTCGAGGCGACGAAGTTCACCGAGGTCGGCTACGTGGGCCGCGACGTCGAGCAGATCGTCCGCGACCTGGTCGAGGTCGGCATCGGCCTCTTGAAGGATCTGCAGCGCGCCGAAGTCGAGCAGAAGGCCAAGCAGAATGCCGAGGAGCGCGTGCTCGACGCGCTGGTCGGACCGGGCTCCGGTCCATCGACGCGCGACAGCTTCCGAAAGAAGCTGCGCAGCGGCGAGCTCAACGACAAGGAGATCGAGATCGAGGTGCAGGCCGGCGGCCAGGGCATGCCGATGTTCGAGATTCCCGGCATGCCGGGCGCGCAGATGGGCGCCATCAATATCGGCGACATTTTCGGGAAGATGGGCGGCGGCCGCACCAAGACGCGGCGCGTGACCGTGGACGAATCGCATCCGATCCTGCTCAACGAGGAGAGCGACAAGTTGCTCGACAACGAACAGCTGGTTCAGGAGGCGGTGCGCGCCGTCGAGCAGAACGGCATCGTATTCCTCGACGAGATCGACAAGATCGCCGGCAGCGAACGCCGCGGCGGCGCCGATGTGTCGCGTGAAGGCGTGCAGCGCGACCTGCTGCCGCTGATCGAGGGCACGACCGTCAACACCAAGCATGGCCCGGTGAAGACCGACCACATCCTCTTCATCGCCTCCGGCGCCTTCCATATCTCCAAGCCGTCGGATCTGCTGCCGGAATTGCAGGGCCGTCTGCCGATCCGCGTCGAACTCAAGGCGCTGTCGCGCGACGACTTCCGCCGCATTCTCACCGAGCCGGAGGCGTCGCTCATCAAGCAGTACGTGGCCTTGCTCGCCACCGAAGGCGTGACGCTCGACTTCTCCGAGGACGCCATCGACGCCATCGCCAATATCGCCGTGTCGGTGAATTCGTCGATCGAGAATATCGGCGCTCGCCGTTTGCAGACGGTGATGGAACGTATCCTCGACGACATCTCTTTCGCGGCGACCGACCGCGCCGGTGAGACGGTGCGCATCGACGCCGCCTATGTCGAGAAGCATATCGGCGACCTGGCCAAGAACGCCGACCTGTCCCGCTTCATCCTGTAGACCGGCCGGCGCCCGCCGGACCCGCGAGACGCTCCGCACCGCGCCGCCCTGAGGCGGACGGCGCGGTGCGATGTCTTTAATTTATGGCTACAATTAACGGTTGCGGTAGCACCGAACCTTTACCGGGCGCGGTGTAGGAATAAATATGGGCGGGGGGCTAGGGCCATGGCCGCGGGCAGCCGGGGCAAGAGGGAGAACGATTCGACGGCGGAGCACACTTCGCCGGGCGCGCATCTCAGAGCGGAGCTCCGGCGCCTCGGTCTCGACCAGGTCGCGGTGAGCAAGGCGACCGGCGTGTCGCGCCAGTCGGTCAACAACATCATCAACGGCCGCCAGCCGATATCACGGGCGATGGCCGGCAAGCTTGGCCGGCTGACCGGGCACGGCTCGGATTACTGGCTCAGCGCGACGTTTGGCACGAACCGCGCGCCGGAGCGGGGCGGCGGTGCAAGCCCGCTGGTGAACCACCAGATTGCGCGCGCGGTGCGCAACGGCGTCATCGCCA
>JBQCFU010000438.1:0-7502 GCA_051958775.1 Pseudolabrys sp. | reverse complement strand
GGCCGAAACGGCGCCGCGCGCGATCTCGGCGGCCAGTTCGGTCGCCGGCAGACTCCAGAGTTCGTTCATATTCACCGACCGCAGAGCAACGTGGGAAGGCCCGACACCAAGTCGACGAAATGTAGACCGGTGCCGTGCCGTTTGGAAATGGGAGGCGGCCGATCCGATCAGCCGCTGTAGAGAGAATTAGGCAGCCAGAGCGTCATGCCCGGCCAGATATACATGAAGATCATGCAGACGATGACGATCAGCATATACGGCATCATGCCGGCGAAGATCTGGTTCAGCGTCACATGTTTCGGCGCGACACCCTTCAGATAGAAGGCTGACATCGCCACCGGCGGCGACAGGAATGCCGCCTGCAGGTTCACGAACACCAGCACGCCCCACAGGATCGGGTCGATGTTGAAGTGCTTCAACATCGGCAGAAAGATCGGCACGAAGATGATGATGATCTCCGTCCATTCCAGCGGCCAGCCGAGAATGAAGATGATCGCCTGCGACAGGATCATGAACTGCGTCGGCGACATGTTGAGCGCCAGCACCCACTTCTCGAGCAGGGCCTGCCCGCCGAGGATCGCGAACACCGCCGAGAACAGCGCCGAGCCGACGAACAGCCAGCACACCATCGCCGTGGTCTTGGCGGTGAGATAGACCGCTTCCTTGGTGCGCTGCCAGTTCAGCGTGCGGGCGTGGAACGCCAGCAGGAACGCGCCGGCGGCGCCGACCGCGGCGGATTCCGTCGCGGTGGTGATGCCGAACAGGATCACCGCCAGCACCACGACCGTCAGGATGCCGAGCGGCATCACCGACGACACCAGCATCTGCAAAACTTCGAACTTCTCCGCGCCCATGCGCCAGTAGTAACGGACCGTCAGCAGGCCGAGCACGGCGGCGGCGATCCAGAAATACAGATAGAATTGCTCGGGCGGCCCGGTCCATTCGACAGGCTTCGCACCGCGCAACTCGACGCTGCCCATCTGCTGCAGGCTTTCCGCCTGGCCCTTCTGCTCGGCCGGCGTCGAACCGAAGCCGAGCTGCTGCGGCGCTTCCTCGGCGGCCGAGGGTGGCGGCGCGCCGAAGCCGAGTTGCTGCGGCGGCTCTTCCGCCGCGGGCGCGGACGGCTGCGCCGGCGCTTTCGCCGGCGTCTGCGTTCCCATCGCCACCGGACGCGGCGCTTCCACATCCGGCTGCTGGTGGATGACGACATACCACCACGTCAGCGCGAGCGTGCCGACCGTCAGGGTCAGCGGCACCAGTGCATAGCCGAAATTGTGCACCAGCATGCCGTAGGAGACGCGGGTGCCGCCGGCGGTGATGCGCAACGCCTTGCCGGGCGCCGCAAGCGCCCACAGCAATGCGGGGAACAGCTTCGGCGTATAGGCTTCCTGCAGTTCGGCGATCCACGGCCGCACCGGGATCACCTGCGCCGACGGCGGCAGTTGCGGGGCGATGCGCGGATTGATCAGCGCCCAGCCGACGATGTAGACGAGATAAAGGAACGACAGGAAGAAGCTCGGAAACATCGCCGCGGCGTAGAGCTTCACCACCGACTGTCCGGCCACCGCCGCGTAAACGATGATCATCACCGACGGCGGGATGAGAATCCCGAGCGTGCCGCCGGCGGTGATCACGCCGGCCGCGAGCCGCGTGTCATAGCCGGCCTTGAGCATCGGGTTGAAGGCGATGACGCCCATCAGCACCACCACCGCGCCGACCAGGCCCGAGGCGATGCCCCAGAACGTGCAGACGATCAGCGACGCCACCGCGAGCGAGGCCGGCATGCGGCGGAACGCGAGCTGGATCGAATGGAACATCTTGTCGACCAGCGCGCCGCGCTCCATCACGTATCCCATCAGCACGAACAGCGGGATCGAGATCAGAACGTCGTTGGTCATCGCACCGTAAGTGCGCTGGACCATCAGGTCGAAGACGCGGTTATGAGTCCACGCTTCGCCCGGCACATAGAAGGCGATGAAGCCGAAGATGATGCCGAGCCCCATCAGCGTGAACGCGGTGGCGAAGCCCATCATGATCACGATCACGATGAGCACGAGCATCAACAGCCCGAGTGCGGGTTCGCTGATCATCATAGCTGCGTATTCCCGCCCATGCCGCGCTGCCGCGCTTCCTCGTCGATCTTCTGCGCCTTCTCGATGGCGATGCGGCGCGATTCCTCGTCGACGAATTCGCTGTTCGCCAGCTGCTCGCCGATCACGTCGGTCTCGGCGACGTCCTCAAGCCGCGGCGGCCAGACGCCGTCGCGCAGGCACATGATGCAGCGGACGATTTCGGCGAGGCCCTGCAGCATCACCAGCGCGCCGGCGATCGGGATCACGGTCTTGAAGTGATAGACGGGCGGGCCATCGGCGGTGACGTTGGAGTGCTCGGCGATCCGCCATGAGTCCGCGGCGTAGTCGGCGCCGGCGTAGATCAGCGCGGCGATGCCGGGAATGAAGAATACGAAATAGAGCACCAGATCGAGCGACGCCTGGGTGCGCGGCCGCATCGACGAATACAGGAAGTCGCCGCGCACATGCGCGTTCTGCGCCAGCGTATAGGCGCCGCCGAGCATGAACGACGTGCCGTACAGCATGTTGGTGGCGTCGAAGATCCACGCCGTCGGCATGTTCATGATGTAGCGCTTGAACACTTCGACGCAGACGACCAGCATCAGCAACAGGATGAGCCAGGCCGACGCCTTGCCGGCCCAGGTGCTGATCTGATCGACGGTGCGCAGGAACCGCTGACCGTTCATCGGGTGATGCTCATGAGACAGGGTCTGGAAACAGGTATGCGGACGTAAACGGCGTTCGCCTCACGTGCCGGCGCGCACCGGTCCCGCGTCGTGGCAGCGCCGTCAGCGGCGACCGGGCCAGTCCTCCACCGAACCGGGATTGCAGCGAGGGCGGGTGTTCGGACAAACGAATGGTCACCGGCATCGCCGCGGTCACGGAGACGATGACGCCACCCGGATGACGGTCCGGATGGCGTCTTCATCATCGTGCGGACTACAGCTTCGCCGCGGCGCCGTTCGGGCCGAAATAGTGAGCGTAGGCCATCCGGCGGTTGACCACCGTATCCTGCTCCCACTGCACGGCGCGCTTGGCGAAGGCGAGCTGCGACTGGAGAATCTCCTTGAACAGCGGATTCTCCGCAGCCTTCTTCTTGGCCACGTCGTCGTAGATCTCGAGTTGCTTCTGCAGCACCGAGTCCGGCGTCTTGTAGAACTTCACGTTGTTCTTGGTCTGCAGGTCGATGTAGTCCTTCGAATAGCGATCGACCGCCTTGACCGACATGTCATGGCTCGCCGCTTCGGCGGCATTGTCGATGATCGCCCGCATCTTCTCCGGCAGCGCGTTGTACTTGTCCTTGTTGAACATGATCTCGAACTGCTCGGCATTCTGGTGATAGCTCTGCAGCATGCAGACCTTGGACACGTCGGCGAAGCCGAGCGCGAGGTCCGACGAGGCGTTGTTGAATTCCGCCGCGTCGAGCAGGCCGCGATCCATCGCCGCGACGATTTCGCCGCCCGGCAGCGCGTTCACCGCGGCGCCGAGGCCCTGGAACACGTCAATGGAAATGCCCACGGTGCGGAACTTGAGTCCCTTGAAATCGTCGGCCTTGGTGATCGGCTTCTTGAACCAGCCGAGCGGCTGCGTCGGCATCGGCCCGTAGCAGTACGAGACGACATTGGCGCCGATCGATGCATAGAGCTTTTCAAGGAGTTGCTTGCCGCCGCCGTATTTGTGCCAGGCCAGCAGCATGTTGGCGTCCATGCCGAACGCCGGGCCGGAGCCCCACAGCGCGAGCGCGGTCTGCTTGCCGTAGTGATAGACGAGCACGCCGTGACCACCGTCGAGCGTGCCTTTGCTGACCGCTTCGAGCAGACCGAAGGCCGGCACGACCGCGCCCGCCGGGAGCACTTCGATCTTCAGATCGCCACCGGTCATGTCGTTGACCTTCTTGGCGTAGTCGAGCGCGTATTCGTGGAAGATGTCCTTCGACGGCCAGGTGCTCTGCCAGCGCATACTGACCGGACCCTGCGCCGAGACGATGCTCGGAGCGCCGATCGCCGCCACACCGACTGCAGCGCCGCCGAGGAATTTGCGGCGGGTCGCAGACACACTTTTCCTGTCAGCTTGAATCATTGTCGCCCTCCCATGAGATCGCCGCCTGTTTCGGTCGGCTTGTTGTTCGACGATTTCGATCGTTCTACCGCAAATTGTTGTCGGTTCTTAGACGTTAGTCAATCACGGCACGGCCAACCGGCTGGCTTTCATCGGGAAAACCCGGATGGGACGGGTTGGGCAATGCAACCGGCCGACGAGGCAATCAACACCGGACCGGTGCGGTTCATTCCACAGACGATGCCGATGCAAAGAAAAAGGCCGGCAAAGCCGGCCTTTTCCGCACCGCAGGCGCTTGGGAACCCGATCAGTGCACGATCATCCCGGTGAAGATATAGGCCTGCGCCATCACGAAGATGCCGACCAGGCAGGCCAGCGCGATCGAATGCCAGAACACGAAGCGCAAGATCGTGCCTTCGTGGCCGAACCAGTTGGTCGCGGTGGAGGCCACCACGATCGACTGGGCATCGATCATCTTGCCCATGACGCCGCCGGACGAGTTCGCCGCCCCCATCAGGATCGGCGACAGGCCGAGTTGCTCCGAGGTGATCTTTTGCAGATTGCCGAACAGCACGTTGGAGGCCGTGTCGGACCCGGTCAGCGCCACGCCCAACCAGCCGAGCAGCGTGCCGAAGAACGGGTAGAGCACCCCGGTCCCGGCGAAGGCGAGACCTAAGGTGGCGTCGATGCCCGAGAGCCGCGTCAAGGTGCCGATCGCCAGCATCGCCGAGATGGTGATCAGCGAATAGGCACAGACGCGGATGGTCTTGCCGTACTCGGCCACTATCCGCCCCGGCGAGAAACACATGATGAAGCCGGAGATGATCGCGGCGATCAGCATGCCCGAGCCGGTATAAGTGAGCCAGGTGAACGAGAACACCGCGCCTTCCGGCGTCGGCTTGGCTGCCACCGGCGCCACCTTGTTGATCATGTTGTGCAGATCCGGCACCGCATAGTTCCAGGTGGCCCACGGGTTCACATGGCCCTTGAACCAGTTGGTGCCCCACAGCAGCAGGATCACGCAGACGATGATCCACGGCGTCAGCGCCTTCCAGACTTCGGCGCTCGACGGCTCGCGTGTCTTCGGCGTTGGCGCCGGACGGCCGACGGCGGAATCGTCCTTCACCCGCAACGCTGCCGAGGTCCAGATTTCCCGCGGCTGCCAGATCTTCAGGAAGCCGATCAGGCACGCCATCGAGATCAGCGACGCACCGATGTCGACGATCCACGGATTGATGAAGTTCGAGATCAGATATTGCGGGATCGCGAACGACACGCCAGTGACGAGGATCGCCGGCCAGATGGCGAGCGCGCCACGCCAGCCGGCAAACACGACGATCAGCCACAACGGCACGATCAGCGAGAAGAACGGCAACTGCCGGCCGACCATCGCGCCCAGCAGGAACGGATCGATGCCGGTGACGCTCGACAGGCCGGCGATCGGCGTGCCGAGTGCGCCATCCGCGACCGGCGCGGTATTGGCGATCAGCGACAGACCCGACGCCGCGAGCGGCGAAAAGCCGAGACCGATCAGGATCGCGCCGGTGACGGCAACCGGCGTGCCGAAGCCGGATGCGCCTTCGAAGAACGCGCCGAAGCAGAACGCGATCAGCAGCAGTTGAATGCGGCGATCATTGCTGACGCTGCCGATGGTTTGCTGCAGCGTCTCGAATGCACCCTTCTCCACCGTCAGCCGGTAGAGGAAGATGACGTTGAGCACGATCCAGCCGATCGGGAAGAACCCGGTGACGGCGCCGAGAACGGTCGAGCGAATCGACATCCCGGCCGGCATCGTGAAGATGAAGATCGCCACCAGATTGGCGACGATCAGAGCGATGATGGCGGCGATATGCGCCTTCACCTTATTGGATGCGATCAACACCAGCAGCGTGACGACCGGCAGCGCAGCCGCGATCGTCGAGAGAACAGCGTTTCCGAACGGATTGTAGACCTGATTCCACATCGGCGTTTCCCCACGACACTGGTCGCTGCCGTCAACGCCACAAGTCCGTAACAGGGGCGCAGATCGCGCAGCGGCCTTGTTGTTCGCCGCGGGGCTTACCGGATTGTCATTAGGCAGCCGCGCAGCCGGGGGATAAGAAGTCACTGCCCGAATACCGGCAAGGGTGTGGCGGGGCGTCAGGGACCACGATTAGCCGGAATTTATCGAGATTTTAGAAGTCCCTAGATTTCGCTCTTAGCAGAAAGTCGATATCAGCAGCTCTCCACCGACTTTCGCTACGGCGTGTCTCATCCCGGAGTTCCATCGTGCGCGGATTGCTGTCCACCCTCGCGATCATCTGGCGGATCGCGGCGCCCTACTTCAGCTCCGACGACCGCTGGGCCGGCCGCATCCTGCTCGCGGCGCTGATCGCCATCGAGCTTGGCGTGGTCGGGCTGACCGTCCTGGTGAACCGCTGGAACAACGCCTTCTATAACGCTCTGCAGGATCGCGACTGGGCGGTGTTCGTCAGCCAGCTCGGTTACTTCTGCATCCTCGCTGCCTGCTACATCGTGCTCAAGGTCTACCAGCTCTATCTCAATCAATGGCTGCAGATCCGGTGGCGCAAATTCATGACCCAGCGCTATCTCGGCACGTGGCTCGTCAGCGGCAATCACTACCGCATGCAGTTGATCGGCGACGCCGCCGACAACCCGGACCAGCGTATCGCCGAAGACCTGCGGCTGTTCGCCGACCGCGCGCTGCGGATCGGCCTCGCCTTTCTCAATTCGGTCGTGACGATCTTCTCCTTCGTGGTGATCCTGTGGGGCCTGTCGGAAGCCGCACCGCTGCATCTGTTCGGCATGGCGTGGAGCATTCCCGGTTATCTGATCTGGGCGGCGCTGATCTATTCGGTGTTCGGCACCGTGTTCGCGCATCTGATCGGAAGACCGCTGATCCGCCTCGCTTTCATGCAGCAGCGCTACGAAGCGGATTTCCGCTTCGATCTGGTGCGCACCCGCGAGCACGGCGAGCAGATCGCCCTGCTCAACGGCGAGACTGCGGAATCGGCGCGGCTGATGGGCCGGTTCGGCCATGTGGTCGACAACTGGCGTTCGATCATGTCGCGGCAGAAGCAACTGACCTTCTTCGGCGCGGGCTTCGACCAGGCGGCAGTGGTGTTTCCCTACATCATGGTGGCGCCGGCCTATTTCGCCGGCGTCGTGCAACTCGGCATCGTCATGCAGACGGCGTCCGCCTTCGGCTATGTGCAGCAAGCGATGTCGTTCTTCGTCGGGGCCTATGCCGATATCGCGGACTGGAAATCGGTGATCGATCGTCTGTCCGGATTCGAGCAGGCGACCGCTGCGGCGCAAGCGAAAGCACCCCCGCCCCCGGCGAGCGACGCATCCCGTATCGCCCTTAATGAG
>JBQCFU010000437.1:0-7832 GCA_051958775.1 Pseudolabrys sp. | reverse complement strand
AGCGCCGACGAGCAGATCCGCATCTACCAGTCGGCGCGTGCCGCCGGCCGGCAGCGCGCCTCGGCGCTCAAGGAAGTGGTCGACTGGGCCGCCGCCGAAACGGTCGCCTGCCTTGGATCGGGACGTGCCGCCGCCTAGGTGCCAGGTCCCGGCCTAGGCGGCTCCCAGGGGCCGGACACGACATTTTAGCGGGATCCGGGCCGCCGCGTTCCGAGCGTGGACCCCGGGGCCAAGGCCCCCTATAAAGCGCGCGATCCAACGCCCACCCTGACTGAGTCCATGGCGAAACTGATTTACGTCCTCAACGGCCCCAATCTGAACCTGCTCGGCACCCGGGAACCCGACAAATACGGGCACACCACCCTCGCCGACCTCGATCAGATCTGCCGGGACGCCGGCAAGGCCCAGGGTTTCGACGTGGTCTGCCATCAGTCCAATCTGGAGGGCGAGCTGGTCACCTGGATTCAGGAGGCCAGGACCCGGGCCGCGGCCGGCATCATCCTCAATGCCGGCGGCTACACCACCACCTCGGTGGCGATCCTGGACGCCCTGCTGTCGGTCCGCGTGCCGACCATCGAGGTGCACATCACCAATATTCATGCCCGCGAGGAGTTTCGGCACAATTCGCTGATCTCAAAGGCTGCCACCGGCGTGATCTGCGGGCTCGGAACCGCGAGCTACACGCTGGCCATCACCGCGATTGCCGGCCTCCCCGGCACCGCCAAACACTGAGAGTTATGAGACCGGATATGGCCAAGTCGTCCCGATCCAAATCGTCCAGCAAGGCGTCCAAGGCGAAGGCGCCGAAAGCGTCTCCGCAGAAGGTCAGCAACAGCGGCGTCAACCGCGCGCTCATTCTCGAACTGGCCGACCTGCTCAATGAAACCGGCCTGACCGAAATCGAGATCGACGGCAGCCGCGTGCGCGTGGCGCGCACCGCTGTCGCCGTGGCGCCGGCGGCTGCCGCTGTGGCCGCGGTCGCCCGTCCGGTGGTGGCGCAGCCGGTCGCCGAAGCGATGCCCGGCTCCGTCGATCCCGCCAAACATCCGGGTGTCGTCACCTCGCCGATGGTTGGCACCGCCTATGGCGCACCCGAACCCGGCGCCAAGCCGTTCATCGAAGTCGGCACGCAGGTCAAAGCCGGCCAGACGCTGCTGATCATCGAAGCGATGAAGACGATGAACCAGATTCCGGCGCCGCGCGCCGGCACCGTGACGCAGATCCTGTTCGAGGATGGTCAGCCGGTCGAGTTCGGCGAACCCCTGCTGATCGTCGAATAAAAGCTCAGGCGGACCAGCGCATGTTCGACAAGATCCTCATCGCCAACCGTGGCGAGATCGCCATGCGGGTGATCCGCGCCTGCAAGGAGCTCGGCATCCCGACGGTCGCCGTGCACTCCACGGCCGACACGGACGCCATGCATGTCCGCTTCGCCGACGAGAGCGTATGCATCGGCCCGCCCGCGGCCAAGGACAGCTATCTGAATATCCCGGCTGTGCTCGCTGCCTGCGAGATCACCGGCGCCGATGCCGTGCATCCCGGCTACGGCTTCCTGTCCGAGAATGCGCGCTTTGCCGAAATCCTCACCGATCACGGCATCTCCTTCATCGGCCCGAAGCCCGAACACGTCCGCATCATGGGCGACAAGATCGAAGCCAAGCGCACCGCCAAGCGCCTCGGCATCCCGGTCGTGCCCGGCTCCGAGGGCGGCATCGGCTCCGACGCCGAGGCGATGGCCGTTGCCAACGACATCGGATTCCCGGTGCTGGTGAAAGCGACTGCGGGCGGCGGCGGTCGCGGCATGAAGGTCGCGCTCACGCCGGAAGAACTGCCGACTGCGCTCGCCACCGCACGCGCGGAAGCCAAGGCCGCGTTCGGCAATGACGCGGTCTATCTGGAAAAGTATCTGCAGAAGCCGCGCCACATCGAAATCCAGGTGCTCGGCGACGGCCACGGCAAGGCGGTCCATCTCGGCGAGCGCGATTGCTCGTTGCAGCGCCGTCACCAGAAGGTCTGGGAAGAAGCCCACTCGCCCGCGCTCAACGCCGCCGAGCGCAGCCAGATCGGCGAGGTCGTCGCCAAGGCGATGCGTGAGCTGAACTATCTCGGCGTCGGCACGGTCGAATTCCTGTACGAGGACGGCAAGTTCTATTTCATCGAAATGAACACCCGCATCCAGGTCGAGCACCCGGTGACCGAAGCGATCACCGGCATCGACCTGATCTTCGAGCAGATCCGCGTCGCCGCCGGCGCACGGCTGTCGCTTACGCAAAAGGATGTGCGCTTCCACGGCCACGCCATCGAGTGCCGCATCAATGCCGAAAACCCGGTCTCGTTCCGGCCCTCTCCCGGCAAGATCCTGCACTATCACGCGCCTGGCGGTCTCGGCATCCGCGTCGATTCAGCCGTCTATCAGGGCTACACGATCCCGCCCTATTACGACTCGCTCGCGGCCAAGCTGATCGTCCACGGCAACACCCGCACTGAATGCCTGATGCGGCTCAAGCTCGCACTCGACGAGTTGGTGGTCGACGGCATCGAAACCACCGCCGCGCTGCACCGCGCTCTGGTCCGGGAAACCGATATCATTGACGGCGATTACCATATCCACTGGCTGGAGCAGTTCCTCGCGCGCGGTGCGGTCGGCGCGTAGGATCCGCTCGCGAGGTAGATTGCGATCGCGCCGGAAACACGATCGAACAAACCATCGGCACGGACCTATTATTTCCGCATTTGCCGGCTAGCAGCCGGTATCATATTAATGGCGCCCGTCGGCTGGCCGCCATGATGTGTCTTTTGACATAGGTTTTATGCCTGCATCTTTTTCCACCGAGCGCAATCTGGTTCAGACCCTGCTTCTTCTCGCAGGGTTCGCCTTGTTGATCGGGATCAGCGCGGGGACGCTCTGGCTGGTCGACCGGACCGCCGAAGATTCCCGCGCCGTCGCGCATACGTTGCGTGTCCAGGACACCTTATCCAATCTGCTTCTGAACATGCGCCGCGCGGAAGCCGGCCAGCGCGGTTATCTGTTTACCAACGCCGACCGCTACCTCGACGACTACAACGAAGCCGGTCCCGCCGCCGAAGAACAACTGCGGCTGTTGCGCGAGCAAACCACCGACAATCCGCGCCGCAAGGGCGAATTCGATGCGGTCCAAACCACCATGAACCGCAAATTCGCGGAGATGGACCGCAGCATCGAACTGGTCAAAGCCGGCAGACGGGACGATGCACGCGCCTTCGTTCTCGGCGATCGCGGCCGCGAGATGATGAACGAGCTGCGCCAGCAGATCGAGATGCTGATCGACGACGAAGGACGACTGCTCACGGCGCGCACCGAGGCATCGCAGTACACCAACCGCTTGCTTCTGATCCTCACCAGTGTCGGCGCCGGTCTCGTTGTCGTTGTCGGCAGCATCGCCTTTGCTCTCATGCGCCGCAACATCGCGCAACGCGAAGCAGCGCGGCAGGAACTGGCGGTGACCAACGCCAATCTCGAGCGCATCGTCGAATTCCGCACCGCCGATCTCGTGGAAGCCAACGAAGAGATCCAGCGCTTCGCCTATATCGTCAGCCACGATCTGCGCTCGCCGCTCGTCAACATCATGGGCTTCACCAGCGAGCTCGAAGCGTTGCGCAAGGACATCTTCGACGAAATCGGCAAGCTGCGGGCGCAGCTCGACGAGCTGAACGCGCATGCGGCGGCGCAGGCGACGCCGGTCGACGCGCTCGGCAAGGATTTCGACGAGGCGCTCGGTTTCATCAAGACCTCGATCGCGAAGATGGACCGCCTCATCAATGCGGTGCTCAAGCTGTCGCGCGAAGGCCGGCGCCAGTTCAACCCGGAAACCATCGACATGAACGAGATGCTCGGTTCGATCGAGCAGACCGTGGCGCATCGCACCACCGAGCAGGACGCGGTCGTGGCGATCGACGATCTCCCCGCCGTCGAGAGCGACCGGCTGGCGATCGAACAGATCTTCTCCAACCTGATCGACAACGCGCTGAAGTACAGCCGGCCCAACGAGCCGGTGAAGATCAACGTCACCGGTCACGCCAACGCCGCCTATGTGGCGTTCGATGTCACCGACAACGGCCGCGGCATCGATCCGCGCGACCATCAGCGCGTGTTCGAACTGTTCCGCCGTTCCGGCGTGCAGGACAGACCGGGCGAAGGCATCGGCCTCGCCCACGTTCGTGCGCTGGTGCGGCGCATGGGCGGCACCATGAAACTCAAGTCGGAACTCGGGAAAGGCAGCACCTTCACGGTCACCCTGCCCCGCCGCTGGTCCGAAAACACGAGGAGCGTTGCATGAACAGCAGAATGTCGCAGGAACCCGTCGAGATCATCATGATCGAGGACGACGAGGGCCACGCGCGCCTCATCGAGAAGAACATTCGCCGCGCCGGCGTCAACAACAAGATCACGCCGTTCACCACCGGCACCGAAGCGGTTTCGTTTCTGTTCGGACCGGACGGCACGGCGACCGTCAATAAAAACAAGCCGCTGCTGATCCTGCTCGACCTCAATCTGCCGGACATGACCGGCGTCGACATTCTCGGCCGGGTCAAGAGCAACGAGCATCTCAAGCGGATTCCGGTCGTCGTGCTCACGACCACTGACGACGCCACCGAGATCCAGCGCTGCTACGACCTCGGCTGCAATGTCTACATCACCAAGCCGGTGGACTACGAAAACTTCGCCAATGCGATCCGCCAGCTTGGCCTGTTCTTCTCGGTCATCCAGGTTCCGACCGCGAACTGAGAGCCATCATGCCGCGTAACGTCCTTTACGTCGACGACGACCCCGGCATCTGTCGGCTGGTCTCGCGCGCGCTCGAGCGCGACGGGATCAAGGTTGTCACGGCACCGGACGGCGAAGCCGGGCTGCGCGCACTGGAGGCCGATCCGACGTTCGACGTGATCGCGCTCGACCAGAACATGCCGGGCCTCGACGGCATGGCCACCCTCGCCCGCATCCATGAGAAGCCGGACCATCCGCCGGTGATCTTCGTCACCGGCGCGCAGGACAGCAAGCTCGCGGTCACGGCGCTGAAGGCGGGCGCGTTCGATTTCGTCGTCAAGGATGCGACCGGCGAATTCATCCCGCTGCTGCGCGCCGCATTCTCGACCGCGGTCGAGGCGATGCGGCTGCGCCGCGCCAAGGAAGCGGCGGAAGCGGAAGTGCGCGCCGCGCGCGACCGGTTCGAGGCGCTGGCGACGGAACGTGCCGTGCTGTTGCGCGAAGTCAACCATCGTGTCGGCAATTCGCTGCAGCTCATCGCCTCGCTGCTGTCGATGCAGGGCAATGCCAATCCGAGCCAGGACGTGAAGGATGCGCTGATCAACGCCACCTCGCGGGTCATGGCGGTGGCGCAGGTGCATCGCCGCCTCTACACCTCCGACAACGTCAAGTCGGTCGCGGTCGATCAGTATCTTACCGCGCTGGTCGAGGATCTGCGCGTGTCGGCGGACAGCGACGAACTTGCGCATCTCACCATTGCCGCCGACCCGGTCGTCACCGATCCGGACCGCGCCGTCGCGGTCGGCGTGATCGTCAACGAACTGATCATGAATGCGCTGAAATACGCCTACCCGCCCGACAAGAGCCAGAACCGCGGCCCGATCCGCGTCGGCTTGAAGTCACAGGGTCCGGATCGTGCGGTAGTCAGCGTCGAAGATGACGGCGTCGGCATCGGCGCGGGGATCACGACGCGCACGTCGAGCGGCCTCGGTCAGCGCATCGTCCGCGCGATGGCCGACAAGCTCGGCGCCAGCGTCGAACATGATCCCAGCCACCGCGGCACGCGCATCAGGATCACCTTCGCGACCACGCGGCCGCGCGCGCCGTTGCAGCCGACGCCGTAACGGTCAGTGCACCGTCAGCCGGTCGAGCAGCGTGCACACGTCCTCGGGACGATACGGCTTGCTCAGGAACAATGAGCGCGACACCAGCGGCGCGATGGTTGTCTCGTTGTGCCGGCCCGATGCATAGACGACCGGCAGTTCCGGCCGCAGCGCCCGCGCCCGGCGCGCGAGTTCGGCGCCGTCCATGGCGCCCGCCAGATTGATGTCCGTGAACAGCACATCGATGCCCATGTCCGTCTGGAGACGGTCAAGCCCTGCTTCCGCAGTGGTGACGGCACAAACGTCGAAGCCGTGTTCTTCGAGAACCTCGCTCACCAGTTCGGCGATCAGGCTCTCGTCCTCGACCAGCAGAACCTTGGTCCGATACTCAGCCATGGCTCCCTCCCGATGCTGCCCGCAACGGCGGACGCTCGGCAATGCAACGCTATGTCGGTAAATGCCGTTCAATCTTTCCGCAGTTTGCAGTGAACATGGTGAGGGATATGTTAACGTTTGCGGCCCGACGGTGCCGGCACAAGACTGCCCGGACAGGATTTGCACCGGCCGTGACACGGGCCACCCGAACCCCATAACCGCAGCATGGCGAACCGCAGCAACTCCGCGACCCTCGAGATCACGCCCGACGTGCTGCTGAAAGCCTATGCCTGCGGCATCTTCCCGATGGCGGAGAGCGCGGACGATCCGGCGCTGTACTGGGTCGAGCCGGAGCGACGCGGCATCATTCCGCTCGACGGGTTTCATGTTCCATCGCGGCTCGCGCGCACAGTGCGGAACACGTCGTTCCGCGTGGTGATCGATCACGACTTCCCGGCGGTAATCGACGGCTGCGCAGCGGCGGCCGACGGCCGCGAGCGCACCTGGATCAACGAGCGCATCCGCTCGCTCTATGTCGCGCTCGCCGAGCGCGGCTGCTGTCACAGCGTCGAGGTCTATGACGGCGATGCGCTGGTCGGCGGGCTTTACGGTCTCGCGCTCGGCCGCGCGTTCTTCGGCGAGAGCATGTTCCACCGCGCGACCGATGCGTCGAAGATCGCGCTGGTGCATCTGGTGGCGCGGCTGATCGCCGGCGGCTTCACGCTGCTCGACACGCAGTTCATCACCAGCCATCTGCAATCATTCGGCGCGATCGAGGTGCCGCGCCGGCGTTATCAGACGCTGCTTGCGGATGCTCTCATCGGCGAGGCCGCATTCCATCGCCTGCCGCCGGAAATCGGCGGCACGCAGGCGCTGGTGCTGATCAAGGGATCTGCGAACTACTGACGGAACGGCGGCGGCGATGCCGACGGCGGGAATTGCTGCTGGACGGGCGGCGGCGCAGGCCGGCGTTGCTGCTGTTGCTGCGCCGGCTGACGGCGCGCCGGCGGTGCTGCCGGCTTCGGCGCAGCTTCCTGCGGCACCTCGGCGGTCACGTCGGGCTTCGCGCCTTTGCAGTCGGTCAGCCACACGTCGTAGATCGGATGCTCGACTGCGTGCAGGCCCGGCGACGCCGCGAACATCCAGCCGGTGAAGATGCGCCGCGTTTCACCCTGCAGTGTCACTTCATCCACTTCGACGAAGCCGTCGGTGTTCTGCGTCTCGGTCGGCGGCCGTGTGTAGCAGGCGCGCGGGGTCACCTGCAGCGCGCCGAACTGCACCGTCTCGTTGATGTCGACGTCGAACTTGATGATGCGCCCGGTGATCTTGTCGAGACCGGCGAACACCGCCTTCGGATTGGCGATCTTCTGCGGCGGCGGCTCGACGACGATCTCGTCGCCCGGCTGCGGTGATGTATCGGCCGGCTGCTGCGGCGCGCCGCGCGGCTGGCGTTGTCCCGGCGGCAATCCCGGCGTCGGCGACGGCGTGGCCTGACGCTGCTGCTGCGGCTCGATGATCTGCGGCTGCTCGCCGGGTGGCGGCTGCGGCGCGACCGGTCCGCCCGGCAAAGGCGCGAGCGGCGCGCTCTGGATCACACCACCGCCCGGACG
>JBQCFU010000436.1:0-3260 GCA_051958775.1 Pseudolabrys sp. | reverse complement strand
CGTATTCCGCTTCACCGACCGCGAAGGCGGCGGCAAACGGCTGATCGAGGACGCGCCGCGCATCGCGCAGCGGATCGGCATGCTGCCCGGCGTGCGGGGCGTGGCCGTCGTCACCTACCCCGATCGGCGCGCCGGCACTGGCCTCTATGCTTTCATCGAAGCCGATGGTGTCGCGGAGGCCGATGCGCTGCGCGTGATCGACGCCGGCGTTGCGCCGCCGGAGCGCGTGCAGATGGTCGCGCGACTGCCGCGCAATGCGGCCGGAGACGTGCGCCAGGAACTGCTGCAACTCGTCGCCATGAACCAGCTCGACCTGATCGAGCCTTTGATCGCCAATGACGCCGAGCGTGAGACGCTGGCCGCGATCATCGCCGGCCGGCAGAATCTGCGCGACCGCTTCGCCTACTGAAGCAACCGGCTCGGATCGCGCGCGGCACGCCAGATCGCCCATTGCCGCCGCCAGGGCGGAAGATCATCAGGCTGCAACGGATCGGCGGATTGCTCGAGACGCTGCAACCGCCGCCGCGCGCCGGCGAGCGGCAGCAACGCCGGGAGCGCAGCCGCACTCAGTTGCGTGAGCAAACTTTCTGCCTGATCGAGATGGCCGCGCGCGCGCAATGCCAGATTGGCGAGCGCCGCCCGCGTCTCGGCATTGATGCGCCCCGCCAGTACTTCGGCGAAATCGGCACCGAACTGCTGCATCAGTTCCAGCGGAAGATAGATCCGGCCATGCGCAGCGCGCTGTCCGAGCGCCGTTAACTCGCGCAGCGCCGTATCAACGAATGCGGCATGGTCGCGGAGCGCGCCCAGTGGCGAACCGGACAGCAGGCGCGCCGCCAGATCGAAGATGACGCCGCTCGTTTTGTCCGCATAGCCCGCAAATGCTTCAACCGACGGCATCGGATCGCGGTAGAGGTCGAAGCTGCGTGCCTCGATGAAATCGAACAACGATTGCTGCGGCAGTTTCGCAGAGCGAATGGCCTCCAGCAGCGCCGCTGCAACCGGATTGGCGGCCGCCTCGCCGCCCCGCTCCCCGGCGATGACATCGCGCCACCATTGCAGGCGAATTTCACCGGCCATCGGCTCATGAACGATATCGCCGATCCGCGCGATCTCCGCATCGAAGGCATAGAGCGCATAGAGATGCGCTCGCGCCGGCTCCGGCGCATAGAGCGCCGACAGATAGCGGGCGCGATCGGCATGACGCACCAGATCGGCGCAATAGGCCGCGTTGTCGACGGCGACAGCCATCACACGACCGCCAGCAGCGCGGCGGCGACACGGCGGCGCTCGCCGAGCATGATGTTGTAGGTGCGGATCGCGGCGCCCGTGGTCATGGCATCGGCATTGATCCCGTGCGCGCTGAGCAGTTCGCGCAACGCCGGCGGCATGATCACCGGATCGCGGCCGCCGCCCAGCAGGAGAAAATCGATCTCGCTTTGCCGGGCGATGACCGGCGCCAGCGCCGCGGCATCGAGATCGGTCAGAGCCGCATAGGGCCAGGCCCAGATTCCATCCGGCAGGCACAGGAGCGAGCCGCGATGCGACATGCCCGCAAAGCGGAAGCCGCCATTTCCGTAGCTGTCGATCTCGGCAGGATACGGCAGATGCGGCGTATCCGGCGACGCGGTCACGTCACTCGTCGTCCTTGTCGCTGCCTTTGCCGCCGCGCGCATGCTCGCGATTTTCGCCGACGCCGAGATAGATCAGGAGCGGCGACGCGATGAAGATCGACGTGTAGGTGCCGACCAGCACGACGCCGAACATCATCGTCGCGGTGAAGGAATGGATCGCCTGGCCGCCGAACATGAGCAGCGCCAGCAAGGCCAGCGTCACGGTCAAGTGCGTGACGATCGAGCGCGACAGCGTCGAGTTGATCGAGGCGTTGAGCAATTCCGGCATCGGCATCTTCTTGTAGCGCCGCAGCAGTTCGCGGATCCGGTCGTAGATGACCACCGTGTCGTTCAGCGAATAGCCGAGAATGGTCAGCAGCGCCGCGATGCTGGTCAGGTCGAAATCGACCTGTGCAATCGACATGAAGCCGATGGTCAGCACCAGGTCGTGCGCGTTGGCGATGGTGGCGCCGAGCGCGAACTGCCATTCGAACCGGAACCAGAGATAGATCAGGATGCCGACGATGGCGACGAAGATGCCGACCAGGCCGTAAGACAGAAGCTCGGTCGAGACACGCGGGCCGACCACTTCAACGCGGCGATATTCGACGCTGTCGCCGAAGGCGCCGCGCACGCGCTGCACCGCCGCCTGCTGCCCTTCCTCACCGCCCGGCTGCTGGGCGATGCGGATCAGCACTTCGTTGGGGCCACCGAACTGCTGCAACTGGAATTCGGTCAGGTTCAGCGTGCCGAGCTTGGCGCGCATGCCGGCGATGTCGGCAGGACCGTTCTTGGACTGGACCTCGATCAGCGTGCCGCCCCGGAAGTCGATGCCGAAGTTCAAGCCGTGGGTGAAGTACAGCGTGATGGCGACGATGGTGAGCAGTGCCGACAGCGGAAAGCTGATGCGGCGGAAGCGGATGAAGTCGAACTTCGTGTCCGGCGGAACGATGTGCAGGTGCGGGATGCGTTCCCAAAAGAGAACGACGACGCTCCAGACCGCGACCAGACCGAGCAGGCCGATGAGGATATAGGACGACACTTAAACCCCGCTCCTCAGATCGGAATGAATTTCGGACGCCTCCACCGCGCCCAGGCGGCGGTCAGCAGTCGCGTCACGGTGAAGGCCGTGAAAACCGTGGTGATGATACCGACACCGAACGTCACGGCGAAGCCGCGGACCGGACCGGTCCCGATGAAGAACAGCACGGCGGCGGCAATGAAGGTGGTGATGTTGGTATCGAGAATGGTCGCAAGCGCACGGCTGAAGCCGGCGTCGAGCGCATTGATCGGCGTGCGCCCGGCACGGATTTCCTCACGGATACGCTCATAGATCAGCACGTTGCTGTCCACCGCGATGCCGACCGTCAGCACGATGCCGGCGATGCCGGGCAGCGTCAGCGTCGCATTCAGCAGCGACAACACGCCGAAGATCATCGCGACGTTGATGGCGACCGCGACATTGGCGATAAGGCCGAACAGCCGATAGGTCACGAGCATGAACACGACGACCATGATCGAACCGACGTAGGCCGCCAGCTTCCCCTTTTCGATCGAATCTTGACCAAGACCCGGTCCTACGGTGCGTTCCTCGATAACCGTGAGCGGCGCCGGCAGGGCGCCCGCACGCAGCAGGATCGCCAATTC
>JBQCFU010000435.1:0-7671 GCA_051958775.1 Pseudolabrys sp. | reverse complement strand
GCGACTTCATCGTCAAAGCCGGCGACACGGTCCCGTTCACGATGACCTATGGCCGCTCGTTTCATCCGGTCCCGCCGCCGCAAGATCCGCAGCAGATGCTCACGGCGACGGAGAAATTCTGGCGCGACTGGGCGGCGAAGTGCTGGATCGGTGGCCCCTGGGCGGCGCAGGTGAAGCGCTCGCTGATCACACTGAAAGCGCTGACCTTCGCCGAGACCGGCGGCATCGTCGCCGCCGCCACCACCGCGCTGCCGGAAGAGATCGGCGGTGTGCGCAACTGGGATTACCGTTTCTGCTGGGTGCGCGACGCGACGCTGACGCTGCTCGCATTGCTCAACGCCGGCTATTTCGAGGAGGCGCGTGACTGGCGCGAATGGCTGGTGCGAGCGGCCGCCGGCACGCCCGGCGACCTGCAGATCATGTACAGCGTCACCGGCCGTCGCCGGCTGACCGAATGGGAAGTGCCGTGGCTGCCCGGCTACGAGCAGTCGCGCCCGGTGCGGATCGGCAATGCCGCGCACAGTCAGATCCAGCTCGATGTCTATGGCGAACTGATGGATACGTTGCATCACGCCCGTCTCAACGGACTCGATCTGAGCGACTCCGGGTGGAGCCTGCAGAAGGCAGTCCTGATGCGGCTGGAAAAGATCTGGCGCGAGCCGGACAGCGGCATCTGGGAAGCGCGCGGTCCGGCCCGCCACTTCACCCATTCCAAGATCATGGCCTGGGTGGCGTTCGATCGTGCGATCGCCACCGCCCAGCGGTTCAATCTCGAGGGACCGGTGCAGCATTGGGCGGCAATCCGGGAGGCGATCCGCGCCGATGTCTGCGCCAACGGTGTCGACGCGGACGGCGCGTTCGTGCGCTCCTACGGCGCGACCGACATGGATGCGAGCCTGCTGCAGGTGCCGATGGTCGGCTTTCTGCCGCCGGACGACGCGCGGGTGCAGGCGACGGTGCGCCGCATCGAGAAGACCCTGCTGGTCGATGGTTTGGTGCGCCGCTACGACACGGCGCGGGGAAATGACGGACTCGATGGCAGCGAGGGAGTGTTCATCGCCTGCTCGTTCTGGCTGGTGGATGCCTATGTGCTGATGGGACGTCGCGAGGAAGCGCTGCGGCTGTTCGAGCATCTGCTGCTGCTGTGCAACGACGTCGGTCTGCTCAGCGAGGAATATGACCCGGTGGCGCGGCGGCAGCTCGGCAATTTCCCTCAGGCGCTGTCGCACATCGCGCTGATGAACTCGGCGTTCAACCTGTCGCAGGCGCAGAAGCCGGCCCGCCAGCGTGCCACCGCAACGGCGTGATCATTCCGCGGCGCGCTGCCGTGTTCCGGCGCGTGGCGATTTGGCCGGCGCTGCTGTGGCTTCGGGCGGCGCCTGTTCGAACGTCAGCAACAGTCGCGACAGCAGACTGGCCAGTTGTTCGGCCTCCGCTTTGCTGAGGTCGCCGAAAAGTCGCGCCATCTCGCGAAAATGCACGTCGACGGCGCGATCCGCGAGCTTGCGGCCGGCGGGCGTGAGCGCCACCAGCACGCCGCGCCGGTCATGCGGGTCTTTGATCCGGCGCACCCATCCGGCCTTTTCGACCCGGTCGATCCGGTTGGTGATGGCGCCGGACGTGAGCAGCGATTCCCGGTAGATGTCCGTCGGATTGAGCTGAAACGGCGGGCCGTTGCGCCGCAACGTCAGGATCAGGCTGAAGCTTTCCCAGGTGAGGCCAAGCGGCCCGAGCCAGCCGCTGACGGCGTGGCGTTGAATGTGCAGCCACAATCGCTGCACGCGTCCGAGGATTTCCACCGGCCAGGGATCGAGATCGGGCCGCTCGCGCCGCCATGCGGCAACCATCGGGGTAATGGAATCGGGATTTTGCTTCCGGGGCGCGCGCGCCATGGCCTGCTCCTGCATCGATGCGCCCGATAATATATCTTGACGTTAAGATACTCAACGTTAGCATTATTGAACCCACAGAGGGGAACGCAGGCCATGGACGTCATCGTTCGCGAGGTTGCCAAGGTGTGGAACGCCGGCGGCCGTGATCAGGTCGCCGCGCTGGCTCCCGTCAGCCATCGTTTCGCGTCCGGATCGTTCTCCTGCCTGCTCGGGCCGAGCGGTTGCGGCAAGAGCACGCTGATCCGCCTCGTCGGCGGCCTCGAAAGTCTGAGCGGCGGAACGATCGAGATTCGCGATCCCGTCAGCGGCGCCTCGCAGCCGGTCGGCATGCATTCGGTGATGATGTGGCAGGGGCTCAATCTGTTTCCCTGGCGGACGGTCATCGACAACGTCGCGTTCGGTCCGGAAATGGAAGGCGTTTCCCGCAGCGAGCGCTACGCGAAGGCGCGCGAGGTGCTGGCGGTCACCGGCCTGCAGGCGTTCGCCGATCACTATCCGCGGCAGCTGTCGGGCGGCATGCGGCAGCGTGTGGCGCTGGCGCGGGCGCTGATCATGGGCCGTCCGATCCTGCTGATGGACGAGCCGTTCGCGGCGCTCGATGCCCAGACCAAGATCGTCATGCAGATTGAATTGCTGCGTATCTTCGAGGCCGCGCGCAAAACCGTGCTGTTCGTCACCCATGCGATCGACGAGGCGATCCTGCTCGGTGACGAAATCGTCGTCATGAGCGCGCGGCCCGGGCGTATCAAGGAAGTGATCCCGGTCAATCTGCCGCGGCCGCGCTCGCTCGATGTGGTGAAGACGCCGGAGTTCGGCCGGCTTTTCGACCACGCCTTCCATCTGATCCGGGAAGAAGTGACGCGGGCGATGGAGCAGCAGATGGCGGAGAGCGCCTGATGGCCCGCACCCTGATCAAGGGCGGCTATGTCGTCACCGTCGATGCGGAACGCGCGGTTTATCCGCGCGGTGCGGTGGTGATCGACGGCGATGTGATCGAGAGCGTCGGCGCGGATATCCCCGCGGGCGAATTCGATGCGGTGATCGATGCCACGGGAATGATCGTCATTCCCGGCCTGATCAATGCGCATCAGCATTTCTACTACCATCTGTTCAAGGGCGTCGCTAACGGCCTGCTGATCGAGGACTGGTTTCCGCAGGTGGTGTTCCGGGTCACGCCGCATCTCACCGACGACGATATGGAGCTGACGGCGTGGCTCGCCAGCATCGAGATGCTGCTGTCGGGGACGACCTGTGCGCTCAATCATCTGCGGGTCACTTCGACCGAGGCGACGTTGCAGCGCATCGCCGGACCGAGCGAGGCGTTGGGCTTGCGGCAGGTGATCGGCAAGGAATTCCAGTGCCGTCTGCCGGGAAATCCGGCGCATCCGCGCACGCTCGATGAAGAGGTCGCCTATGTGGAAGACCTCATTCCGCGCTGGCGTTCGCGCGCCGGCGGTCTCACGCGGCTTTGTCTTGCCGCCGAGTGCAACGCGATCTTCATCGATCAGCAGGTGACGTCCGAGGAAATGCTGATCGCGGCCAAGCGAGTGGCCGACCGGCATGATCTGAAGATCACCACGCATATCTCCGCGGGCACTTTGTCGTTAGACAAGACCTATCTGCGCGTGCTGCGCAAGACCGGCCGCACCGACACGCAAACCCTGATGCAGCTCGGGCTGCTGGACGATCGCTATATCGTCGCCCACGGCATCAACTGCACCGCGACCGATATCGCCATGATCGCGCAGAGCGGCGCGGCGGTCGCCTATACGCCGACCAGCGAGGCGGTGCGCGGCGGCGGCATCGGGCCGATCGTGCCGATGTGCGCGGCTGGCGTCAATGTCGCGCTCGGCTCCGACGGGCCGATGGTCGATTATTCGGTCGACATGGTCGAGCAGATGAAGGCGTGCTCGATGCTGCAGAACGCCAAGCATCTCGATCCGATGGCGATGCCGCCGGAACGCTGTCTCGAACTCGCCACTATCAATGCCGCGCGGGCGCTCGGCCTCGACGATGAGATCGGCTCGCTCGAACCAGGCAAACGCGCCGACAGCGCCATTTTCGATCTGGCGACGCCGCAGGCGACCCCGGCGAACAATCCGCTCGCGAGTCTCGTCTATTCCGCGCGCGGCACTGACGCGCATACGGTCCTCGTCAACGGCGAGGCAGTCGTGCGCGAGCATCGGCTGACACGGCGCACGGCTGCCGCCGACATCTTCGCCACCGCGAGCCGGCGGGCACAAACGATCATTGCCCAATCCGGTCTGCAGGACCGGATGGCGCTGAACTGGCCTCATCGCAAATCGTGATCAACAGGGGAGTGTGAGATGACGCGTGCTTCGACGACCCGGCGAACCCTTCTTAAAGGCGGTACGGCCGCCGGCGCTCTGGCGCTGATGGGTGGCGCATTTCCGCGGCCCGCAATCGCCCAGGGCAAACTCGACCCGATCAATATCGCGGCATCTCCCTTCATCAATCAGGGTGCGATCTTCATGGCGACCGAGCTTGGCTATTTCGCCAAGGTCGGCATCGAGCCGAAAGTGAAATCGTTCCCGGACGGATCGCTCATCAATGCGCCGATGATTTCCGGCGAGGTTGACCTTGGCGTCGTTACTTGCAGCGCGGGTCTGTTCAACTCGTTGAGCCGTGGCGCGCCGATCCGTTCGTTGCTGTGTATCGGTCAGGGCAAGAAGGGCCGGGCCGTCACCGCTACGGTGGTCCGTCAGGATCACTATGACGCCGGAATGAAAACGGTTGCGGACCTCAAGGGCGCGAAGGGCAAGATCGTCGCCGTCGGTGCTGCCGGCAGCATCAATCAATACGGCATGGCGACCGGCTTGAAGATCGCCGGGCTCGATCCGGTGAAGGACGTGAACTGGCAGACCAATGTGGGTCAGCCCGACATCGTCAAGCAGCTTGGCCAGAAGCAGGTGGATGTCGCCGACATCACCTATCATCTCGCCTACATCGCCGAGAAGCAGGGCTTCGGCAAGATCATCGTCAGCCGCGACGAGATTCTGCCGGATTCGCAAACCGCGATGGTGGCGGCACGCCAGTCCTATCTCGACAAGAATCGCGATGCCGTGATCCGTTTCGCGATGGCGCATATCCATGCCGCGCGGCTGTTCAACAACGTCGCCGGCGCGCCGGCGGAACATCGCGACATCGTCGAGATGATTACGAAGTATATTTTCGTGAAAGACATCAATCTGCTGAATGCGGTCGCGCCGCACTGGGAATGGATCGCTGAGGACGGCCGCCCGAACGAGGCGTCGGTGCTGGCGCAGCAGGACTTGTGGGCCGACACGTTCTCCATGGTCAGCAAGAAAGTGCCGGCGACGCAGATTTTCGACAGCTCGATCGCGCGCGAGGCGCTGGCCCGGCTCGAGAAGGAAAAGCCGTTTGGCTGATCGACACAGTCCGACGCAGCGAAGGACAGGAACGGGGATGCCGCAGAAATTGAACTGGTCAGATCGGATCGGAGCGGGTGTGTTCTATCACCTGCCGGCGATCGTCTCCTTCGTCCTGTTCTTCGCCGCCTGGGAAATTCTGGTGCAATGGCGGGATATCCCGCCGATCTATCTGCCTGCGCCTTCGGCGATTATCGTCACGCTGTGGAAGATGGCGGCCGATGGCTCGCTGTTCTACCATCTCGGCATCACGCTGTTCCGCATCTTTGCCGGTTTCGTCGTCGCCGCGGTCGTCGGCGTCGGTCTCGGCATCTGGATGGGCATGTCGCAGATGGTGGCGCGGGTGCTCGATCCCTGGATCGCGACGCTTTATCCGTTGCCGAAAATCTCGCTGATCCCGCTGCTGATCATCTGGCTCGGCACCGGCGAGCTTTACAAGATTTCGCTCAGTGCATTCTCGGCGTTTCTGCCGATCCTGATCAGCAGCTATTCCGGCATCCGGCAGGTCGATCCCGATCTGCTGAAGACCGCCGCCGATCTCGGCGCCAGCCGGCACCAGATCCAGGCCAAGGTGGTGATCCCCGCCTCGGTGCCCGCGATCGTCGCTGGTCTGCAACTCGGCATGGGCATCGCCATCATTCTCGTGGTTGCCGCGGAGATGATCGGCGGCTCAGGGCAGACCGGCATCGGCTATCTGCTGATCAGCGCCGGTCAGGTGCTCGAAACCGAGAAAGTGTTTGCCTGCTTGCTGGTCCTCGCCGCGGCCGGCGCCATCATCACCAAGGGACAGGACTATATCAGCCGCAAGATCGCCCCCTGGGGCTTCGCTGCCTGATGTCCTGCCCTTCGCAACAGCCTCAAAAAGAACCTCGAACCGGGATACTCATATTATGACGACCAGCGACCGTGAGATCAGTCATCTCGAAGGCACGCCGTTCCAGAAGTCGCGTGCGTTTTCTCCCGCGATCGTGACGCGCGGCGGCCGCACCGTCTGGCTCGCCGGCCAGACCACCACCACCGATCTGGACGGGAAGCCGATCCCGCACGATTTCGAGGCGCAGGCGCGCACATGTTTTGCTCTGATCGGGCGGACGCTGGAGCGCGTCGGCGGCAAGCTCAGCGATCTCGTGACGATGACAGTGTTCATCAACGACCCGCGCTATGGCGATCAGTTCGTCAAACTGCGGCAGGAACTGTTCTCCGACGGCAGGTTTCCGTGCAGCGCGCTGCTGACGGTGTCGAATTTCGCGCATCCCGGCATCCTGATCGAGATTCAGGGCATCGCCGTCGTGCCGTAACGGTGGGCGCCGTGTAATTTCCACCACGGGACGGCCCAGGACCGTCCCGTTTGCATGTGTGGGGCAGGGTGCCGCACCCTTGTCAGGCCGGACCGGGCAGGTCAAAACGGCAACGGTCAAGGACGAGGTACGGCATGCGCGGCAAGGACAATATGCGGACCGGCGGTCAGGTGCTGGTGGACCAACTGGCGGTGCACGGCGTCACCCATGCCTTCTGCGTGCCGGGCGAGAGCTATCTCGCCGCCCTCGACGCGCTGCATGACAGCGCCATCGAACTGATCGTCTGCCGTCAGGAAGGCGGCGCCGCCTGCATGGCGGAAGCGCACGGCAAGGCGACCGGCCGTCCCGGCATCTGCTTCGTCACCCGTGGACCGGGCGCGACCAACGCTTCCGCCGGCATCCACATCGCGCAACAGGATTCCTCGCCGATGATCGTGTTCGTCGGCCAGGTCGGCCGGGACATGCGCGAGCGCGAGGCGTTCCAGGAATTGGACTACCGCGCCGTGTTCGGCACCATGGCGAAATGGGCGACCGAGATCGACGATCCCGCGCGCATTCCGGAGATCGTCTCGCGCGCCTTCCACACGGCTTGTAACGGGCGGCCGGGGCCGGTCGTCGTCGCGTTGCCGGAGGACATGCTGCGCGAACGCATGGTCGTGCCGGACGCGACCGCGTTCCAGCACGTCGAGACGTGGCCGGGTCCCGCCGAGATGCGGCGACTGCAGGCGATGCTAGGCGCGGCAAAGAAGCCGATCGTCATCGTCGGTGGCAGCCGCTGGTCGGAAGCGGCTTGCGCCGCGCGTGCGCGCTTTGCCGAACGATTTGCAATTCCGGTCGCCACCACCTTCCGCCGCGGACATCTGATGGACGCGACGCATCCCTGCTACGCGGGCGATCTCGGCATCGGGGTCAATCCCAAATTGCTGGCGCGCATCAAGGGCTCGGATCTCGTGGTCCTGATCGGCGATCCGATGAGCGAGATGCCCTCGCAGGGCTATACGTTGTTCGGCATTCCCGAGCCCGGCATTCCGCTGGTGCATGTGATGCCGGACGCGGACGAGCTCGGCCGCG
>JBQCFU010000434.1:0-5851 GCA_051958775.1 Pseudolabrys sp. | reverse complement strand
ACCGGCCAGAAATCGAAATATTTGTCCGGATTGCCGCCATCGTAGTGGGTGACGACCTTCCCCTTGAATACCGGCGCGGCGAGTTCATCACGAAACGCAGCAGCTTCCCGCGTGCGCGCGACATAATAGAGCTTGAAGGATTTTTCCGGTTCGGCCGCGAGTTGCCGAACCATCGCCATGATCGGCGCGATGCCGATGCCGCCGGCGATCAGGATCAGGTTCTGTGCGTTGCGCGGCAGTTCGAAATCGTTGACCGGCGGGACAGCAGCAAACGTTGTTCCGGCGCAGGCCTGATCGATCAGGCTTGCGGTGCCGCCGCTGCCGGCATCTTCGTGCCGCACCAGAATGGAGTAATGGGTGTTGTCCGCCGGATCGCCGCACAATGCGTATTTGCGCAGCGCACCGTTGGGAACTTGCAAGGCGACATGCGCACCGGCGGTGAACGGCGGCAACGCTTCGGATGTCGCGGAGTCGAACACGAACTGATGGATGTTCGCGGCGATTTCGTCGCGTTGCACCAGATTGAGAGCCAATGTCGGTTTGATCGCGGTCATCGATCCCGGGTCATCCAAGAATGTCATCAAGAGTGCGGTGCACAACAGCGCCGAGGACGGGTGCAGCAAATCCGGCGTTCGTGGATTTTGACCTCGACAGCCATGCTGGACCTCTTATAAACTGAAAAATACTTAGACGGCTAATGATTTTTGGCGACCCGGTTTCACGAACGGGTTCGTCGACGGAGGCGAGGCCATGCTGACACGCGAAGAGAACGAACTGTTGTGCCGCGTCGAGGGCGACGCGCCGATGGGGCAGTTGATGCGGCGTCACTGGATTCCCGCATGCCTCTCCGAAGAAGTCGCGGAGGCGGACGGCAAGCCGGTGCGCACGCGGCTGCTGGGCGAAGACCTGATCGTGTTCCGCGACAGCGAAGGCCGGCTCGGCGTGCTCGACGAATATTGCCCGCATCGCCGCGTGTCGCTGGCTTATGCCCGCAACGAGGAGTGCGGCCTGCGCTGCCTCTACCACGGCTGGAAAATGGACGTGGAGGGCAACGTCGTCGAAATGGCGTCCGAGCCGCCGGAGAGCGGTTTCGCTGAGAAGGTGAAGACGAAATCCTATCCCACGCACGAATGGGGCGGCTTCGTGTGGACCTATATGGGCCCGCGCGAGACCATGCCGGAGTTCGAGCCGCCGGCCTTTGCGCCGACGGCGGATTGCGAAGTCGCGATCGCCAAGATCCACGTCGACTGCAACTGGGCGCAGATCCTCGAAGGCCAGATCGACTCGGCACATTCGTCGAGCCTGCATTCCTCCGATATGCGGCCGGCGCGCGTCGATGCTGCCAAGGCAGTCGAAACGCACTGGCTGCGGCCCTCGACCGACAAGGCGCCGCGCATGCAGGTGGAGCGCACCAGCTTCGGCTTTCATTATGCGGCGATCCGCCGGCCTATCATGAACGCCGCGCAGCAGGATTATGTGCGCAAGACCGTCTATATCGCGCCGTTCACCGCGCTGATTCCGCCGAACAACCAATATAATGTGACGACGGTGCTGGCGCCGACCGATGACACCCACACCGCGTTCCATTTCATCGCCTGGCGCGAGAAGGGCAATATCGACCAGGAAGCGTGGCGCAAGTTCAACGTCGCGCAGCCCGGCATCGACGTCGATCGCGACTTCCGCAATTTCCGCACGCGCGACAATGATTACAAGCAGGACCGCAGCGCGATGAAGCTCGGTGATTTCACCGGCATTCGCGGCATCCCGAACCAGGACATCGCCATGTGGGAGACGATGGGACCGATCGCCGACCGCACGCGCGAGAGGCTCGGTGCCAGCGATCTCGCGGTGGTCGAATTCCGCCGGCTGATGGTCGATGCCGCCCGCGCCTTCGCCGAACGCGGCGAGGTGCTCGGCCGCACCGATCCGCACATTCCCCACGCGACGATCGCGTCGTTTGAAGGCATGCTTCCGAAGGGGGCGTCGTGGCAGAAGGCAGGGCGGACCGTGGCGCCGCCGTCATCCGAGCAGCAGGACCGGGTCGCCTGAGGGCAGATCTGGCACTCTCAAGGAGCATACCGACGCACAACAACAGGCTTGCTATAAAAGCCGTCAAACGGGGCGGAAAAACACAACAGGGAGGATGCGAATGAATAAGTTTTGGATGGGCGGCGCACTGGCGGTTGCCGGTGTCATGCTGGCGGTCGGTACCGCCAGCGCCGAGGATACGCTGAAGCTTGCCGTCGGCCAGCGCGGCAACTGGGACACCTCGGTGTCCGAAATCGGCCAGCGCGCCGGCATCTTCAAAAAGCACGGGCTGGCGCTGGAGATCGTCTATACGCAAGGCGCTGGCGAGACCCAGCAGGCGGTGATTTCCGGCAGCGTCGATATCGGCGTGGCCGCAGGCGTGATGGGCGTGCTCGGCGCTTATTCCAAGGGCGCGCCGGTGCGGATCATCGGTGCCGAGACGACCGGCGCCGGCGATCTCTACTGGTACGTGAAGGCGGATTCTCCGATCAAGACCGTCAAGGATTTCAGCGGCAAGACGGTCGCCTATTCAACCAACGGCTCATCGACCCACGGCGTCGTCACCGCGCTGGTCAAGGAAAACGGCATCACGCCGAAGCTGACCGCGACCGGCGGCCCGCCCGGCACGCTGACGCAGGTGATGTCCGGCCAGATCGATGTGGGTTGGGCCGCGCCGCCGTTCGGCCTCGATCAGCTCGACCAGCACCAGATCCGCCGCCTCGTCACCGGCAATGACACCAAGGCGTTTTCCGGCCAGACGGTGCGTCTGAACATCACGACGGCAAGCGTGCTCAAGGACCGCAAGGACGTGATCGACCGCTATATGAAGGCGTATCGGGAGACGGTGGACTTCATGTACCACAACCCCGAAGCCCTGAAGATCTATTCGGAGTGGCTGAAGATCACCGAGGCCAAGGCGAAGCGGACCCGGGATGACTTCTTCCCCGGTAACGCCATCAATCCGGACAAGATCGTCGGCCTCGATCAGATCGTGAAGGATGCCGTGGAGCTGAAGTTCACGGCCAAGGAGCTGACCAAGGAACAGCTCGCCGAGTTGATCCAGATTCCGCCGCGAAAATAACCATAGTCCCGAGTTTGAGCATTTGCCGCCGCGACCCGCCGTCGCGGCGGCTTCTTTTTGTGCTTTTTTACAAGTCCCGATGCGGTGCGCCGGCTCGCGCGCCGGACGGGATTCTGCTAGGGACGAAGCCGGCGCGGACGACCTTGGGGCCGCGTCTGGGACGAGGGACGGATGCGGAGCTGGTTGCGCGCCGTGGCGCGATTCTTCCAGGACAAGATCGGCTGGAACCGGATCGGCCTGGTGCTCAGCTTAACCATCATCGGCATTGCGCTGGTGGTGCTGTATCGCATCCTGCACAATCTCGATATCGACGACGTGATGCGGGCGATCCGCGCGGTCGCCTGGTCGCATATTGCGCTGGCGGCGCTGTTCGTCACAGCGGGCTATTTCACCCTGACATTCTATGACCTGTTTGCGCTGCGCACGATCGGGCGCCAGGACGTGCCGTATCGGATTGCGGCGCTCGGCGGCTTCACCAGTTATTCGGTCGGGCACAATGTCGGCGCCAGCGTGTTCACCGGCGGGGCGGTGCGCTACCGCGTTTATTCGGTCTGGGGCCTCGATGCGATCGACGTCGCCAAGATCTGCTTCATCGCCGGACTGACGTTCTGGCTCGGCAATGCCGCTGTGCTCGGTCTCGGCATCGCCTACCATCCCTATGCCGCGAGTGCGATCGACCAGCTTCCGCCGTGGCTCAACCGGACGCTGGCGATCGGCGTTCTCATCGTCCTCGTCTGCTACGTCGCCTGGGTGTGGAGCGGTCCGCGAGTGCTGGGCCGGCGCGAGTGGAAGGTGACGCTGCCGCGCGGCCCCTCGACCTTGCTGCAGATCGTGATCGGCATCGTCGATCTCGGCTGCTGCGCGCTGGCGATGTACATGCTGCTGCCGGGCGACCCGCATATCGGCTTCGTCGATCTGGCGGTGATCTTCGTCACGGCGACACTGCTCGGTTTTGCCAGCCATTCGCCCGGTGGCCTCGGCGTATTCGACGCCGCCATGCTGGTGGCGCTCTGGCAGTTCAACAAGGAAGAACTGGTGGCGGGTCTGCTGTTGTTCCGGCTGCTTTATTATATTGTGCCGTTTATGCTGTCGCTGTGCATCCTGGGCGTGCGCGAGATCGTGCTTGGCATGCGCGCCCGACGCGCGCAGACCGTCGAAGCCAGCGCGCCGCTCAAGAACGAGTTGTCGCGCGAGAAACACGGCCGTCACTGATCCGATGAGCATCGAAAACCGACGAGGCTGGCGGGCGCGGTGGCAAGCCGCCTGGCAGGCGCTTGGCGGCGTGGACACGACCGTGACACGGCCGACGGCGCCGCCATCGGTGCGAGGCCCGCTGCTCGACAACCTGATTTCCGTGCTGCCAGTACCGGCGATCCTGCTCGATCAGTCCGGGACGGTGCTCGCCTTCAATCTCGCGGCAATCGACATCGCGCCGGTGCTGCAGCAAGGCCAGTCGGTGCTGCTCGCGTTGCGCGTGCCGGCGCTGGTGGATGCAATCCGCCAGGCGCAGGCGGCACGGCTGTCGCAGCGCGTCGAGTTCGAGCAGCGCGTACCGCGCGAGCGCTATTTCGAAGCCTTCGTCAATCCGATCTCGCTGCCGGGCGATCAGGTCGACCAGCGCGCGGACTATCTGCTGATCACCTTCAACGACCTCACGCCGTTGCGGCGGGTCGAGCAGATGCGTGCCGACTTCGTCGCCAATGCCAGCCATGAGTTGCGGACGCCGCTCGCCGCGCTTCTCGGTTTCATCGAGACGCTGCAAGGCCGTGCTCGCGACGATGCGCCGGCACGCGAAAAGTTCCTCGGCATCATGCGCGATCAGGCGGCGCGCATGGCGCGGCTGATCGACGATCTTCTGTCGCTGTCGCGCATCGAACTCAATGCGCATGTCCGCCCGGTGGGAGAGGTGGAACTGACGGCGATTGTGCGCCAGGTCACCGACAGCTTGCAGATGCTGGCGAGCGACCGGGGCGTCGCGATCCATCTGTCGATCGACGAGCCGATCAGTCTTGCCGGCGATCGCGACGAACTGGTGCGTGCGTTCGAGAATCTGGTGGAGAACGCGCTGAAATACGGCGCCGAAGGTCAGCGCGTCGACATCGTCGTGCGGCGCGGATCGGCGCCGAATGGCGATCCGGAGGCGCAGGTGATCGTGCGCGACTACGGTCCCGGTATTCCGTCGCAGCATTTGCCGCGTCTCACCGAGCGATTCTATCGCGTCAACGCCACCACAAGTCGTGCGCAAGGTGGCACCGGTCTCGGGCTTGCGTTGGTTAAGCACATCTTAAATCGCCACGGCGGCCGCATGACCATCGACAGCATCGAAGGCAACGGCGCGACCTTTACGGCGCATCTGCCGATTCCGGCGGTCAATACCAAAAAGCAAGCAGAATCAGCGCGATAGACTGTCATCTGGCTGTCATGAGAGCGGCCTAGAAGGCCCTCATGAGCCGATCCTGTCGCGTATTACGGATCTCCGAAACCTCCACTGCCATCTGCAGTCCGGCATTCGATCGGCGTCAAGGCAACACCGGTTCCAGCCGCCATCCCGATGATGGCGGCCGGCGAGAACCGGCAACAAGGAGACGTCAGATGAAACCGTTTCGCACCTGGCTGGCAGCGGGTCTCGCTGCTGCGCTGATTGCGCCGTCGGCGGCACTCGCCGCCGATATTTCCGGCGCGGGCGCGACTTTCCCGTACCCTGTCTACGCCAAGTGGGCCGACGCTTATAAAAAGGAAACC
>JBQCFU010000433.1:0-4925 GCA_051958775.1 Pseudolabrys sp. | reverse complement strand
TCCCATAGCCCGATGGCGTTGTCCGTCAGTTTGGCGAAATTCCGGGCAAAGGCGCGGGTCGACTGCGCGCGCGGACCTTCGCTGCCGTCCATGTTCACGGGAAGGCCGAGAACGAAGCCAACGCTGGCACGCTCGGCCGCCAGCGCCAATAAATGCTGCGCGTCGCGGGTGAAACTCGTACGCGCGACGGTGGTCACCCCCGTCGCGAGCCGCCGATCGGGATCGCAGGTCGCGACGCCGATGGTTTTGGTGCCGAGATCGAGGCCCAGCAGACCGCCGCGCGCCGGCCAGCGTCGCGCCGCCTCGATGAGGGGGAGGATATCGCCCATGGTGGCAGCCCCATAGCATGCAACCGGGGCAAGGGCCCAGAGAGGCCCTGATGTTCCCTGTGAGACGGGTTTTCGCGCCGGGCCGGCTCTGCTATGAGCGCCGCAACCGGAACCTTGGATTAAAGAATACCGATGTCAGTCGATATCGCCACCGTTCGCCGGATCGCGCGCCTTGCGCGCATCGCGGTCGCCGACGACGAACTCGAACACCTGGGCGGCGAGATCAACGCCGTGCTGGCCTTTGTCGAGCAGTTGGGCGAGGTCAATGTCGACGGCGTGGAGCCGATGACATCGGTGATGCCGATGGCGATGAAGAAGCGCCACGACGTGGTGACCGACGGTGACGATGCCGATCGCATCCTGCGCAACGCCCCGGCTTCCGAGAACAACTTCTTCGTCGTCCCGCGCGTGGTGGAATAACGATGACTGCTCTGACCGCCCTGACGCTGGCCCAGGCCCGCGACGGGCTCGCCAAGAAGACTTTTTCTGCCGTCGAACTCGCCGACGCACACCTCGCGGCGATGGAGAAGGCGCGTGCGCTCACTGCCTATGTGCTGGAGACCCCGGATCGTGCCATGGCCATGGCGCGCGCTGCCGACGCGCGGCTTCATGCCGGCAAGGCCGGACCGCTGGAGGGGATTCCGCTCGCGGTGAAGGATATGTTCTGCACCGAAGGTGTGCGGACCACCGCATGCTCGAAGATCCTGGAGAATTTCGTCCCGACCTACGAGTCGACGGTGACGGCCCAGCTTTGGCGCGATGGCGCCGTGCTGCTCGGCAAGACCAACAACGACGAGTTCGCCATGGGCTCGTCGAATGAGACATCCTATTTTGGCCCTGTCGTCTCGCCGTGGCGCCGCGACGGCGATACGGCGCAACTGGTGCCGGGCGGGTCATCGGGCGGTTCGGCGGCGGCGGTCGCAGCGCGGCTCTGTTACGGCGCAACCGGTACCGACACCGGCGGCTCGATCCGCCAGCCGGCAGCCTTCACCGGCATTGTCGGCATCAAGCCTACTTACGGTCGCTGCTCGCGTTGGGGCACCATCGCCTTAGCCTCGTCTCTCGATCAGGCAGGTCCGTTCGCGCGCACGGTGCGCGACACCGCGATCCTGCTGCGCTCGATGTCGGGTCACGATCCGAAGGACACGACGTCGGTGGATCGACCGGTCCCGCACTACGAGGCGGCCGTTGGCCGCTCGGTGAAGGGACTGAAGATCGGGGTGCCGAAGGAATACCGGATGCCCGGTATGTCGGCGGAGATCGGCGCGCTGTGGGACAAGGGCGTGGCCTGGCTCAAGGAAGCGGGCGCCGAACTCGTCGAGGTCTCGCTGCCGCACACCAAATATGCGTTGCCGGCTTACTACATCGTCGCGCCGGCGGAAGCGTCGTCCAATCTCGCGCGCTATGACGGCGTGCGCTACGGGCTGCGCGTCAATGGCCGCGACGTCATCGATATGTATGAACGCACCCGTGCCGAAGGTTTCGGCAAGGAAGTGCGCCGCCGCGTAATGATCGGCACTTATGTGCTCTCGGCCGGATACTACGACGCCTATTACCTGCGCGCGCAGAAGGTCCGCACGCTGATCTAGAGCGACTTCGAAGCCTGCTTCGAAGCCGGCGTCGACGCCATGGTGTCGCCTGCGACTCCCTCGTCGTCATTCGGTGTGGGCGAAAAGACCAAGGGCGACCCGATCGAGATGTATCTCAACGACATCTTCACGGTGACGGTGAACATGGCGGGACTTCCCGGCATCGCCGTTCCCGCGGGGACGGATGCGAAAGGGTTACCGCTCGGATTGCAGCTCATTGGCCGTCCGTTCGACGAAGAGACACTGTTTGCCCTCGCGGATGTGATCGAGAAGGCCGCCGGCCATCTCCATCCGTCCGCGTGGTGGGCCTGAGGTGTACCGTCAGCGCGACTGATCGGCGGCGGTGGCGACTGGAGGCAAGTCCTGGTCGCCGTCGACGGTCTTCTTGCCGCCGAGTTCACCGCCGGACGCGATAAACAGCACCGCGATCACCGCGAAAATACCGCCCAGGACCCATCCGAATAGTGAGTTTGCGTTCATGCTGGCTCCTCGGACGACAACGCCAAGGCTTGGAAGCCGTTCCGTGATCCGAACGCGCCATAAAATGGTCGTCACAAAGACGCTCGATTGCCACCGGGCCCCGCTTTCTGACGGCCTCTTGCCGGGGAACCGCCGAAGCACTATCGAACCGGCATCACCGATGCTCATGACCAATGCTGCAATGATTGAACTGCCATGACGAATGCCGCACCTCGCACGAAGTACCTCAAGGGCGCCACGGGCGACTGGGAAGTGGTCGTCGGCATGGAAGTCCATGCGCAGGTGACCTCACAGGCCAAGCTGTTCTCCGGAGCGGCGACGGCTTTCGGTGCCGAGCCGAACGAGCACGTGTCGCTGGTCGATGCGGCGATGCCAGGCATGCTGCCGGTGATCAACGAGGAATGCATCCGGCAGGCGATCCGCACCGGTCTTGGCCTGAAGGCGCAGATCAATCTGCGCTCGGTGTTCGATCGGAAGAACTATTTCTATCCCGACCTGCCGCAGGGCTATCAGATCAGCCAGTATAAATCGCCGATCGTCGGTGAGGGCGTGGTCGAGGTCGATGCCCCGGATGGGCCGATCACCGTCGGCATCGAGCGGCTGCATCTCGAACAGGATGCGGGCAAGTCGCTGCACGGTCAGCAGTCCGGTATGTCGCTGGTCGACCTGAACCGCTCGGGCGTCGCGCTGATGGAGATCGTCTCCAAGCCCGATCTGCGCTCCAGCGAAGATGCGAAGGCGTATGTCAGCAAGCTGCGGACGATCCTGCGTTATCTCGGCACCTGCGACGGCGACATGGAGAAGGGCAGTCTCCGCGCCGACGTGAACGTATCGGTGCGGCGGCCGGGTGAGCCGTTCGGGACCCGCTGCGAGATCAAGAACGTCAACTCGATCCGCTTCATCGGTCAGGCGATCGAGGTCGAGGCGCGCCGGCAGATCGAGATCATCGAGGACGGTGGGAAGATCGATCAGGAAACCCGGCTGTTCGATCCCGACCGCGGCGAGACGCGCTCGATGCGCAGCAAGGAAGAGGCGCACGACTATCGCTACTTCCCGGATCCGGATCTGCTCCCGGTCGAGGTCAGCCAGTCCGAAGTGGATGAACTCGCGCGGCATCTGCCGGAACTGCCGGACGAAAAAACGGCGCGCTTTGTCTGCGACTATGGTCTGACCGCCTATGATGCCGGTCAACTCGTCGCCGAACGCGAGACCGCCGACTTCTTCGAGGCGGTGGTGAAGGGCGCTGACCGTCCTCGCGACGCCAAGAGCGCCGCCAACTGGATCATCAACGATCTTTTTGGCCGTCTGAACAAGGAAGGGACGCCGCTTGCGTCGTCGCCGGTATCGGCGAACCAGCTCGGCGCCATTCTCGATCTGATGTCTGCCGGAACGATTTCCGGAAAGATTGCCAAGGAGTTGTTCGATCTGGTGTGGACCGAAGGCGGCGATCCGCATCGGCTGGTCGAAGAGCGCGGTCTCAAACAGGTCACGGACACCGCCGCGATCGAAAAGCTGGTCGACGAGATCGTCGCCAAGAACCCGGACAAGGTCGCGCAGGCGAAAGAGAAGCCGGCGGTCGTCGGCTGGTTCGTCGGACAGGTGATGAAGAACTCGGGCGGTAAGGCGAACCCGCAAGCCGTCAACGACCTGCTCAAGACCAAGCTCGGTCTCTGACACGGCGCGCTCGCGTCGTGTCCCGCCGCGCTGCGCGGCCGACTTCACCCGCCATCTTCACCCCGTCGTCGCGTCTGCAACGTGGTGTGTAACGCGAATCACTTTGCACCGATTCGCACCGTTTTGATCGAATCCCGCCGTTTCGAAGCGCCGCGCGGCAAGTTTTCCGAAAAAATTTTCAACAGGCTGATTGTTGCGCGCGCCGCCCGTGTCAAACGGCGCGACAAGCCGCGAAATCGTCGCGCGCGCGAAAAAATATTGTCGTGGATTGTCGTGATCGTGTTGCAAATAAGCATTGTGTCACAATGCTTTTTTTCATTTGCCGATTTGACGCGATGAAAACGCGATTGATGTCGGTGTGAAGTGTTGTGCGCGCGATCTGAAATCAAAAAACGTGTCGTGTCGCGATGACGAGATGCGTGCGTATACGTGTTGTTAAGCGAAGTCGCTGATTTTTACTCCGCTCTGGTGTAATCCCATTGTAGTGCGTGTCGATCCCCGACCGCACTGAAGATACCGCCAACCCACTATGCTAGGAGGGCAGCACATGGCGAAACGTAAGAAGGCTAAGGCCAAGAAGACCGCGAAGAAGAAGACTGCGAAGCGCCGTAAGGCCAAGAAGTAGTTTTGTGTTTTCTGCACGACCGTCGGCTTAAGTGTCGATGGTCGCGTCCCAAATACCGAAGTGCGCCGAGGCTGGTCGCGTAAGCGATTGTGCAGGTGCACCGGGTCTGGAGACGGAGAGGGCGTCGGCGCGAACCAACGGCGCACCCCCCCCCACACAGCATTTTCGGGGCGGTTCTGTTTGCCCGCCGTGGGTGTGTTCACCCGGCCGGCACAGGTTTTCGGCGTC
>JBQCFU010000432.1:0-2324 GCA_051958775.1 Pseudolabrys sp. | reverse complement strand
TGGGTGGGGGGGGGGGCCATTTGATGTGGTTTAGTGACAATGACCTGCGCGTTGGATCCCCTCCCGCCGCGCTGACGGCGCGGCGACCTCCCCTTTGCAAGGGGAGGTGAAGAAAGATAGCGCTTTACGTCAGTAGTCGCTCACTTGCACGGATAGGCTTCGCGCATCGCGGCGTAGACGAGCTCGTAGCCCGGCTTGTCGCGCTGGTCCTTGTGGCTCTCGATGTAGTGCTTGACCAGGGTGACCAGCTCATCCGGCGTTTTGCCGGGCGGCGGACATACGGCGTAAGGGCCGTCCTTCTTGCCCTGCAGCAGCTCGCTGTTCACCAGCATGTCGATCGCGCCCATCACATAGTAGCCGCAGGAGAAGCGGCGGTGCTGCTCGCGCGAATTGCAATAGTCGAGCAGCTTCTGCCCATGGATCATGGCCTGCGAGGGTTCGCGGGTCTGGGCAGTGGCGGGGGTCGCGCCGAGCAGCGCTGCGGTGAGGGCGGATGCAACAAGGAGTTTCATAGGGAATCGCTCGCGCAGGCTCATGTCGTTTTTGCGGCGGTGTGCGCCGGCTTCATAAAGAGAAAGCCCGCCCCTGAACACATTTTCAAGGGCGGGCTTATTGTCGCGTGATGATGCTTAGTTGCTGGCCATCTGCGAATAGGTGCCGTCCGGCTTCCAGACGTAGAACACATAGTCGATCGCGGTGATGTCGCCCTTGGCGTCATAACCGATCGGGCCGAGCACGGTGTCCCACTTGCCGGCCTTGATCGCCGCGGCCACCTTCTTGGCGTCGGTGGTGCCGGCCTTCTTCACGGCTTCCGACCAGATCTGCAGCGCAGCGTAGGTGTAGAGCGTGTAGCCCTCCGGATCGATGCCCTTGTCCTTGAAGCGCTTCACCACCGCCGCAGCGGTCGGCCGCGTACGCGGGTCGGCGCCGAAAGTGAACATCATGCCCTTGCCGGCGTCGCCGGTGATCGACCAGAACTCGTTGGTGGCGATCGCATCGCCCGCGATCATCTGCGCGTTGAGGCCCTGCGAACGCATCTGCCGCAAAATGAGGCCAGCTTCGGTGTGGTAGCCGCCGACATAGACGACGTCGATGGCGTTGGCCTTCATCTTCGAGACGAGGGCGTTGAAGTCCTTGTCGCCCTGCGTATAGGCCTCGTAGAGCTTTTCCTTCACGCCGGCCTTGTTGAGCGCCTTCTTCATCTCGTCGGCCAGGCCTTTGCCGTAGGTCGACTTGTCCTGAAGGATGGCGATGTTCTTGCCCTTGAAATTCTTGGCGATATAGGCGCCGGCCACCGAACCCTGCTGATCGTCGCGGCCGCAGACGCGGAACGTGTTCCACATCTTGCGCTCGGTGAAGGTCGGGTTGGTCGAGGCCGGCGTGATCTGAACGATGTTGCTTTCGTTGTAGACCTCGGAGGCGGGGATCGACGACGACGAGCAATAGTGCCCGGCGACGAACGGAATCTTCGCGCTTGCAATCTTTTCCGCGACCGAGCGGGCCTGCTTGGGATCGCAGGCGTCGTCCTCGACATCGAGCGCGAGCTTCTTGCCGTTGACGCCGCCGGCGGCGTTGATGTCTGCCACGGCCATGTCGGCGCCGTTCTTCATCTGGCGGCCGAAGGCGGACTCGCCGCCGGTCATCGGGCCTGCGACTGCGACGGTGACATCCTGCGCGAACGCCGCGCTCGACAGCGCGATCGACGCGCCGAATGCCAGACCGATGAGCTTCAGTGATTTCATGAGATACCTCGCGGGTGGTCGCCTGTGGAAGTTGCCGGGCAGGCCCGGTCCAAACCGGCGCCATTCTTGAATGAAATCGGCGAGATGTCACCGGCAAAATACGGGCAGTTGCGAAAGATATCTCGCCACGTTCCGCCGCATGCGGCTTCCGGCTCAGCCGTGCCGGCCGCCCTCGAGATAGGCGGCGCGGATCTCGGGGCGCTGCAGCAATTCGGCGCCGCTGCCCGCCAGCGTGATCAGGCCATTGACCATGACATAGCCGCGATGGGCGAGCTTGAGCGCGTGATTGGCATTCTGCTCCACGATCAGCACGGTCAGCCCGTCCTGCCGGTTCAGGGTGCGGATCGCGTCGAAAATCTGGCGCGCGATCAGCGGCGCCAGCCCCAGCGAGGGCTCATCGAGCAGCAGCAGGCGGGGGCGGCTCATCAGGGCGCGTCCGATCGCCAGCATCTGCTGCTCGCCGCCGGACAGAGTTCCGCCGCGCTGCGCGATGCGCTCCTTCAGGCGGGGAAACAGCGAAAACACCCGCTCCAGGCTGCCCGTCCGCTCCGCCTCGGTGCAGCCGGTGGCGTCCGCTCCCAT
>JBQCFU010000431.1:0-4039 GCA_051958775.1 Pseudolabrys sp. | reverse complement strand
TTCTCGCCTGGCAATATCTGCCGCCGCTATTCGGTATTCCGAAATACATCATTCCGCGCGTCAGCGAGCTTGCCGCGGAATTCGTCCGCATGTGGCAGCAGGAAAACCTGTTGACCCACTTTATCTCCACCGCATCGATGTCGATCCTCGGCTTCGCTCTGGGTGGCCTGCTCGGCGCCGTCTCAGGTTACGCGCTCGGCCTGCTGCCGACATGGGAAAAGGTGCTGTCGCCCTACATTCTGGCGCTGCAGATTGCACCGAAGGTCGCGTTCGCGCCGCTGTTCATCCTCTGGTTCGGCTACAATGCCTGGCCCAAGCTGATCGTCACCATCCTTGTGGTGTTCTTCCCGATCCTCGTGAACGTTCTGCAGGCGATGCGCGTGATGGATCGCGACATGATCAATCTCGCACGCGCCTACAACATGAGCCGCAGCAAGATCTTCTGGAAGATCATGGTGCCGTTCTCGATGCCCAATCTGCTGGCGGGTCTGCGCATCGGCGCGACGCTGGCGGTCATCGGCATCACCGTCGGCGGACTGGTTGGCGGCGAGATCGGGCTCGGCTACCTCATCAGTTTCGGCCAGGGCCAGGCCAACACCGCCATGGTGTTCGACGCCATCATCCTGCTCACGATCATCGGCATCATCATGTATTGGGCCGTGACCAGCATCGAAACCCGCGTGCTGCACTATGTGCCGCGCGCGCTCGACGTCCCTCCGACTGCGAACCCGTGATCGCCGGCCAATGACCTCGACCGCCGCCATCGCCACGCTGGAACGCGCCGAGTCCGCCGGGCTTCGCCTGTGGCGGCGGCGCGGACGATCCGCAGTGCCGGTGATGTTGCTGCACGGCATCGGCAGCCGCGGCCAGAGCTTCGCGGCATTGATGGCAGCGTTGCCGGTTGACGTCGAGGTCATGGCCTGGGACGCGCCGGGTTACAGCGGCTCGCGGCCCCTCGACAATCCGACGCCGGCACCGCGCGACTATGCCGATGCGCTCGCCGGACTGCTCGATCGTCTCGGCATCGAACGCATTGCACTGGTCGGTCACTCGCTCGGGGCTTTGTTCGCAGCGAGCTTTGCTGCGCACCACGCTGCGCGCGTCAGCACGCTCGCACTGCTTTCACCGGCGCTCGGCTATCACGTCGCGGCCAGCGAGGCGCTGCCGGCGAAGGTGCAGGCGCGCATCGACGATCTTCAGAAACTCGGCGCTGTGGATTTTGCAAAGACGCGGGCGCACCGGCTCGTCTATCAGCCGGAGCGCAAGCCGGAGATCGCACGCGCCGTCGAGGATGCCATGGCGGCGGTCGATCCCGCCGGCTACGCGCAGGCGGTGCAGGCCCTCGGCCGCGGCGACCTCCTCGCCGATGCGCGCCGGGTCAAAGCGCCGGCGCTGGTTGCAGTGGGCACACAGGACGTCATTACGCCTCCGGACAATGCCCGGCAGGCGCAGGCCGCCCTCGCCGGCAGCCGTTTCCACGACAGTGCCGACGCCGGTCATGCGCTGCCGCAAGAAGCACCGAAAGCCGTCGCAGCACTTCTCGCTCCGTTGTTCGAGGATGCGGTCCATGTCTGAGACAGACCATCCGGTCGACGGCGACACCAGCGAGCAGGTTTACGGCTCGCCGCCGGTGCAACGTGCTGCACGGTTGCTGCGGCACATTGCCGAAGGCGATCCGGTCACCAATATGTCGCGCAGCGCACGACAGCTCGGCATCAACCGGACCACGTTGCTGCGGCTCCTCCATGCGCTGGAAAGCGAGCGTTTCATCGAGCCGCTGGGCGAAGGCAAAGGCTGGCGCATCGGCGTCGGCCTGATCGGCCTCACCGCGCAGGCATTCTTTTCCGAGGATCTGGTGCAGACCTCGGTGCCGGTGCTGACGCGTTTGGCGGACTCGCTGCGGCTGTCGGCACATCTCGGCGTGCTCGACGGAGCGGAAGTCGTCTATCTGGTGCGCCGCGTGCCGAACCATGTGCTGACCAGCAATATCCGCATCGGCAGCCGCCTGCCCGCGCACGCCACCAATATGGGCCGCATCATCCTCGCCTATCTGCCGCCGGCGCGCGTCGACGCGCTCTATGCCGACACGGTGCTCAAACCCGTGACCGCGCACACCGCCGTGACGCCGTCGCAATTGCATGCGCAGATTTCGGCGGATCGTGCCGCTGGTCTCGCCTGGAGCGACGGCAACTTCGAAGCCGGCATCAGTTCGGTCGCCGCAGCCGTGTTCGATGCCACCGGAACGCCGGTGGCCGCGGTCAACGTCACGGGCATGACCGCTGACTTTTCCGGGGCTGCCCGGCGCTCGCAGATCGCCTCCGGCATCAAGAATGCAGCGCATGAGATTTCGCAGCGACTGGGATGGCGCAAATCGGACGAGAACTTGCCGGACAAGGGCTCGCCGAACAGCGAGTCGCGCGCCGCAGGATAAAGGATACCGCCGTGGACCTTGGACTGAAGAACCGTATCGCCGTCGTCACCGGAGGCAGTTCCGGGATCGGCCTTGCCACCGCCCGCCTGTTGCTTGCCGACGGCGCGCATGTCGCGATTTGCGGCCGTGACGAGGCTCGCCTCGCCGCTGCCCAATCGCAGCTCGGTAAATCCGACAAGCTGCTGGCCGAGCGCTGCGACGTGCTCGATGCCGGCGCGGTCAAGGCGTTTGCCGACAAGGTTGCCGCCTGGGGCGGCGGCCACGTTGACATGCTCGTCAACAATGCCGGACAAGGCCGCGTCTCGACCTTCGGCGATACCAGCGACCAGCAATGGCGCGACGAATTCGAGTTGAAATTCTTCAGCCAGATTTTGCCGATCCGCGCGTTCCGGCCGCTGCTCGACAAAAGCGATGCGCCGGCGATCGTCGGCGTCAATTCGCTGCTGTCGATCCAGCCCGAGCCGCACATGGTCTGCACCTCGGCGGCGCGGGCCGGCGTGCAAAACCTGCTCAAGTCGCTGGCGACCGAATTCGCGCCACGCATCCGCGTCAATACGGTGCTGCTGGGCCTCGTCGATTCCGGTCAGTGGCAGCGCCGGTTCGAGGCTCGCACCGACAAGAGCCAGTCGCGGGAGCACTGGTTCAGCTCGCTTGCAGAACAAAAGCACATTCCGCTTGGCCGGCTGGGCCAGCCCGAGGAAGCCGCCAAGGCGATCATCTTCCTCGGCTCTCCCGCCGCCAGCTACATCAATGGCGCCAGCCTCGAAATCTCGGGCGGCGTCTCGCGCCATATCTGAAGATTGGATAACACGATGAACGTCTCAGTCGTTTCCTCGCCACGGACCTCAGCCAAGGCCGAGCCAGCCAAGGGGCAACCCGCCGGGCTTGCTGCACAGGAAACCGTCGGCGACGCCATCGCCCGCGCGCTCGCCGATCTCGGCGTGACCACGGCGTTCGGCGTCATCTCGATCCACAACATGCCGATCCTCGACGCGATCGCGCGGCAGGGACGCATCCACTTCGTGCCGGCGCGCGGCGAAGCCGGCGCCATGAACATGGCGGACGCCTATGCGCGCGTGTCGCGCTCGCTCGGCGTCGCCCTCACCTCGACGGGCACCGCTGCCGGCAATGCCGCGGGCTCGCAGGTCGAAGCGCTCACCGCCGGCTCGCCGGTGCTGCACATCACCACGCAGATCGACCGCGAGTTCGCCGACCGCGACCGCGCCGCCATTCACGACGTGCCGCGCCAGCCCGACATGCTGAAAGCCGTGAGCAAGACCTATCACCGCATCTGGGAGCCGAGCGCCGCGATCGAAACGCTGCTGGCCGCGAGCCGCGATGCCCTCACCGCCCCGACCGGCCCGGTGTCGCTGGAAATCCCGGTGGACGTGCAGCGGCTGCCGACGGCCAAGCGTGCCGTCGCCGGCTGGCCGGCAGTCGATCTGAAAAAGCCGGACGAAGCCGCACTCGATGCGCTGGCGGCGCGCGTGCGCAACGCCAAACGGCCAATGCTGTGGCTCGGCGGCGGCGCCCGCGGCGCGGCGGCGGCGGCGACGGCGCTCGCCGATCGCGGCTTTGGTATCGTCACCTCGACGAATGGCCGCGCCG
>JBQCFU010000430.1:0-2126 GCA_051958775.1 Pseudolabrys sp. | reverse complement strand
AACGCCGCGCGCGGCGGCGTGCGTCTGCCGCCGGTCAGGCAGCCTTGGCGTTGAGTTGTGCGAGCAAAGCGCGCTTGGTGGCCATCAGCCGCTCGGCGATCTGTGCTTGACGGTTGACGACGCGCGGTGTCGGCACCGGCACCGAGATCGCCACCGGATTGCCGAGCGGATCGTGCATCGCCACGCCGACGGCGCTGATGCCGAGCGTATGCTCCTCGCGATCGAAGGCGACGCCGATCTTGCGGATCGTCGTCAGTTCGGCGAGCAGCGGCTCGATCCGCGTGATCGTCTTCGGCGTGCGCGCCGTGTAGTCGCGGCCGATCAGCGCTTCCACCTGATCGTTGGTCAGCTTGGCGAGATAGGCTTTGCCGTTCGCCGTGCAGTGCAGCGGAAAGGTCTCGCCGACCGCCGCTTCGGTGCGCAGACGCTGCGAGCCGACCACCTGATCGATGAAGATCAAATGGTCTTTCTTCACCGTGGCGAGATCGACAGTTTCCTGCAGTTCCTGCGACAGCCGCGTCAGGAACGGCCGCGCCTGATGCACGAAGTCGCTGCGCACCGACGCCGCGAGCCGCAGGATCGCCGGGCCAAGCCGCACGCGACCGTTCGGCGTCGCCGCGATCAAAAGCTTTTCGCCTTCCAGCGCGGCGACGATCCGCTGCACCGTAGAGCGGGCCAGGCCGACACGTTGCGCGATCTGGCCGAGGCTGAGACCATTGGTCTCATCTTCCAGCGCCCGCAGGATGCAGGCTGCGCGTGCAATCACCTGAACCTGGCTGTTTTCGCTGACTTGAAGCTTCGCGTCCCGTGACGGCCGCATCCTGTTTCCACCCCGTTGTGTTATGTTTGTATTGTGGGACAGCTTAACCCATGGAATGGTACAGGCAAGCCCTCCGTCAGGAGGGCTGCAAACAGCGGCTATAACCGCGAGAACGAAAGTCCCGGAGGACGCCTGAATGGTTCGCAAGATTGCGCTCGAAGAACATTTCATCGACCCGGCCACGTTTGATTACTGGCGACCGACCATGTCGGAGGTACCGGCGCCGTTCGTGGAAAAGCTGATCGCGTCGCTGTCGGATTTCGGCGAGCAGCGGCTGAAGATGATGGACGACTGTGGTCTCGCGCATTGCGTGCTCGCCGCGTCAGGCCCTGGCGTGCAAGCGGAGCGCGACACCGCGACGGCGATCCGCAAGGCGCGCGAGTCCAACGACTTCCTCGGCAAGGAAGTGACGAAGCGGCCGGACCGCTATTCCGGCTTCGCGCATCTGCCGATGCAGGACGCGAAAGCCGCCGCCGACGAACTCGAGCGCTGCATGCGCGATTACAAATTCCGCGGCGCGATGATCAACGGCCAGACCCATGGCCGGTATCTCGACGATCCGGCGCTCTATCCGTTCTGGGAGCGCGCCGAGGCGCTGGGTGCGGTGGTTTATCTGCATCCGGCCGATCCGGAAGCGGCTTATCCCGCGCTCGCCGCCTACAAGTCGCTGCAGCGCGCCACCTGGGGCTGGGGCGTCGAGACCGGCTCGCACGCGCTGCGGCTCGTCTTCAGCGGATTGTTCGACCGTTTCCCGAAAGCAAAATTCGCGCTCGGCCACACCGGCGAGACCTTGCCGTTCCTGCTGTGGCGGTTCGACAGCCGCGCCAAGCTCTACAACGTCAAGCTCGGCCGCGAGCCGTCGCAATACATCAAGGATAATATCTGGGTGACGATTTCCGGCATGTATTCGAAAGAGCCGCTCGATTGCGCGCTCGCCGCACTCGGCCGCGACCGGGTGATGTTCTCCGCCGACTTTCCGTTCGAGGACGTGCAGGAGGCGTGCAGGTTCATGGATACGGTGCCGCTCGACGAGAAGGTGCGCACGGACGTGGCCTACAACAACGCGGCGAAGCTGCTGGGGGTGTGACCGTCAAGCGACGGGATGCCACTCCGTCATCCTGGGCGCGCGCATCTTGCGCGCCTCGAAGGATGCACGGCCGATTTCTGTCGCCATCCTTCGAGGCTCGCCGCTCACGCGGCTCGCACCTCAGGATGACGACCCAATCACCCGCACCGGCTTTCCATCCACAAACGCCCGAATATCCTCGACGATATCGCGGAAATAGACGCGGTAGTTCTGCTCGCT
>JBQCFU010000429.1:0-14290 GCA_051958775.1 Pseudolabrys sp. | reverse complement strand
CGGATCCTCGCCAGCCTCCAGCATGCCGGCCGGCAACTCCCAGGTGAAACCTTCGACCGCCGGGCGATATTGCCGCACCAGCGGAAATCCGCCGTCCGGCGTGCGCGCCAGGATCGCGATGTAATCGGTCTGCGCTACCGCGTGATAAGTCTCTGCCGCTTCGCCCGGGCGGAACGCGACGTCGCGCGCGATGATTTCCAGCCACGGCGAGACGCGCGTCGTGCGCCGGGACAGGATGCGCGGAAACTCGTCACTCATGACAGGCTCCTGAATGGCACCGTTCGCCCGGTTACAGCAGCCGCGGTTCCGGCAGCGGCGAGATCAATTGGCCACGATAGCCCTTGCTGCGCAGCTTCGGCGCCAGTTCGTCGGCGATGTGCCAGGAGAAGATGATCGCCGCCTCGGGCTGGTCGTCGAACAGGCGCGCCTCGTCGACCACCGGAATGTCGGTGCCCGGCATGCATTTGCCGATCTTCAGCGAACCCGGAATTTCGCAGACATAGTCGATCAGCCCGGAATCGAGCCCGACATAGTTGAACAGCGTCGAGGCGCGCGACGGCGCGCTGATGCCGACGATGCGCGCATTCTGTTCCTTGAGGTCGCGCAGCATGGCGAGCAGACGCAGCTTCGTCATCATCACGTCGTGGCGGAAGCGCTCCAGCCGCGCCTGCATCGCCGCGCCGCGCGGTTCGGCCGCGAGCATCTGCGCGACGCTGTCCTGAACTTTTTGCGTGCCCTTGCGCGCCGCGTAGACGCGGATCGAGCCGCCATGCGACGGGATCGGCCGCGCGTGGAACACCTCCAGCCCGTGCATCTCCAGCAGATATTTGAGGCTCGCCAGCGAATAATAGCGCAGGTGCTCGTGGTAGATCGTGTCGTATTGCAGCGTGTCGAGCAGCGGCACGAGATAATGCGATTCGGAAATGAATGCGCCGTCCGGCGCCAGCATTTCGAGGATGCCGTCGACGATGGCGTGCACGTCCTCGATATGCGCGAAGCAGTTGGCGGCGGTGATCACCTTGGCCGCGCCATGCTTGGCCTTCACCTCGCGCGCGGTCTCCTGCGAGAAGTAGCGCTTGATGGTCGGAATGCCGCGACTGTTGGCGATGTCGCCCACATCGGTCGGCTCGATGCCGAGGATGCGGTGGCCGCCCTTCTGGAAATTGGAGATCAGCGTGCCGTCGTTGGAGCCGATGTCGACGCAGAGATCGTCCGGCTTGAGGCCGAGCAGCTCCGCGGATTCGCGAGAGAGATTAGCGAAGTTGTCGCGCAGCAGTTTGGTGGTACCGCTGGTGTAGGGATATTCCGGCGGGAAGATGATCACCGGGTCGACCGCGAGGCCGAGCTGCACCAGATCGCACTGGGTGCAGTGAAGCAGGTCGGTCGGAAACCAAGGCTGCTGCCGCGGCACCGCGCCGATCGGCACCATCTGGTTCACCGGCGGCATGTAGCCGAGCGACAGCACGCGATCGAGCGGCGCATGGCCGCAGATCTGGCACTCCTCGACCGGAACGCTGGCGCCTGTGCCGGCGCCGCGTGCGACTTTCTTCGGCCCCACCATTGTTTCCCCTTGAGCGATCAGGCTCGCGCGTGCGCGAGAGCCGCATTGTTCCAGTACCAGTCCACCGTCGGCGGCAGACCTTGCGCGAACGGCACGCGCGGCCGATAGCCGAGCGCCGCGAGCTTCGAAATATCAGGGCAGCGGCGCGCAGTGCTGCCCGGCTGCACCGGGCCGGTCTTGAGATCGATCTCGCGGCCGGCATGGGCGCCGATGCGGCGCGCCACATCGGCGATCGACAACTCCTCGGTGGTGCCGACGTGGTAGACGTTGAGATGCTCGCCACGCTCGCGCATCACCAGCACCCCGGCGACGAGATCGTCCACATGGCAGAAGCTGCGGGTTTCCTGGCCGCTGCCCTGAATCTCGAACGGCACCTGGCCGTGCGGATGCGCGGCGACCGCCTTCTGCATGCGCAGCGCGAATTGCGGCAGCACATGCTCGAAGCCCATATCGGGGCCATAGACATTGTGCGGCCGGAAGATCAGCACGCGCTCGAAGCCGGTGCGGCCGTAGTTGATCGCCATCAACTCGCTGATGATCTTGCCGCCGCCGTAGGAGTAACGCGGATTGAGCACATCCGGGACGATCAGCGGCGCGTCTTCCGCGGTCGGGATGTGCGGCGGCGTCTGATAGACCTCGGAGCTCGAGGCGAGGATCAGCTTGCCGATGCCGTGCTGTCGGCAGGCGTCGAGCACATTGATCATGCCCTTGACGCCGACATCGAGCACCAACTCCGGCCGGCTGTAGAAGAATTCGGTGCCGTTGACGTAAGCGAGGTGATGCACCTCGTCCATGCCGCGCGCGGCATCGCTCACCGCCTGCGGATCGCGCACGTCGCCGCCGATGAACTCGATGTCATTCTCGATCCCGGCGAGGCGGCGCGGCCGCCCGCGCGAATTGTCGTCGAGCACGCGCACATGATGCCCGGCTTTCACCAGCGCATGAACGAGGGCTGCGCCGATGAAACCGGAGCCGCCGGTGACGAGAATGCGTGCGCTCATGCTGCGTCCAGGGTTTGCGCGCGGGTGTCGACCCAGACGCCGGTATTATGCGCGCGGCGTGCCGCATCGATCAGGGTCTGCACGCGATAGCCTTCGTCGAAGGCCGTGCCTTCGCCGGCATTGCTCTCGATCGCGTCGATGAAGCGCGAGACGAGACGGCTGACCGGCGCGATGCGTCCGTCGCCGTGCACGTCGGCGGGATCGGAGGTCGGAATCTCGACCAGCGTTTCCGCGGGGCGCTTGGCGTGCCTGAGAACGAAGCCGCGCATATAGTCGCGGGTCGGATTGTGCAGGATCAGCGTGCCGTCCTCGCCGTAGAGTTCGACCGCATGTCCCGAGCCGAGGAACGAGGCGCAACTCATGGCCAGCGTGCCGTTGGCGCCATTGGCGAATTGCATCGCGATCGCCGCGTCGGTTTCCATCGTTCCGCCTTCGGCGGGAATGCCCGACATGCGGGTCGACAGCGCGTCGATCGGACCGCACAGCCATTCGAGATAATGAAAGCTGTGGCTGATGAAGCTGCCGAGCACGCCGCCGCCGTCGCCGCTCGCGGTCTTCCAGTTGCGCATGCGCATCTGCACCGCGCGGTTCTCGACCTGCCAGTTGACGGCGACATGGCGCAGCGCGCCGAGCGCTCCGGAGGCGACGATCTCCTTGGCGCGCTTCCACGCCGGGACTTCCAGGAACTCGAAGTCGATCATCGTCGGCTTTTTGCTGCGGCGGGCCTGCGTCAGCATGGCACGGGCCTGCGCCACATCGGCGGCCATCGGTTTGTCGATGAACACCGGCTTGCCGAGTTCCAGGGCGCGGAGGGCAATTTTCGGTTGCAGTGCCGGCAGCGTGGCGACGGCGACGGCGTCGACATCGGGGTCTTCGACCAGAGCTTCCCAGCCGCCATAGCCCCTGGCGACGCCGGACTCGCGCGCAAGTGTCGCGGTGCGTGCGGCGTCCGTGCCGGCGAGCGCCACCACGTCGCAGCGCGCATCGGCGCGGAATGCGGGAAGGTGTACGAGTCGGCCGAAATTGATGCCGACGATTCCGACGCGGACCACGTTCATCCTCGATGCTGTGCAGGGCTCTCTGTACAGGGCCTCGCGGCCGATGGATTTGGGCCAAATCGGCATGGTACGCAAGGGTCTTGGCGAATTGATGAACGACGACGACGGCATGGTGGCAGGTTCACAGCGCGGACAGGGGTGGCGGCGGCTCGGCTTGCTGTTGCTGGCTGCGGCGGCCGTGGGGCTGCCGATCAACACCCTCAGCGCCTTTGCTATCCTGGTGCTCGCTGCCGTCATTGCGTTCAGCGGCGAAGTGGCCTGGCAAGGCGGGCGCTGGTGTGCCGCGGTGATCATCCTGCTGATCGCGGTCGCCCTGCAGACGCTGCTGGCGCCGCCGCGGATCGAGGAGGGGCACAACGTGTTCCTGCCGAGTCCGGCGCTCGAAGCGGCGCTGCCGCCCGCGGTCTATCGTGAGATGCTGGCGGCCTTCGATCAGCGCGATCCGCCGCAGTCGCGCTGCGATCCGGCCAAGGACGGTTGCTGGCGTGCCGGCGGGCGGCCCGACCGTGCCTACGCATTTTCGGCAGACGGCATCTGGCACGACACCGACCTGTCGCGCAGCGTGACCTCTATCTATCTCTACGATCCGGTCCGCTTCCGCCTCGGCTTCATCAACGAGTCTGCCTACAACTGGTTCGGCGACAATGCCGGCCTCGAACGCGCGGTGCGCGATCGCCGGTTCTGGATGGGTTTCCAGCGCTGGCATCTGACCATGCCGTGGTTCGTGATGGCGCGACTGCCCGCGGCTTATGCCGGCGGGCATGTGTGCTGGCGCGGCACCGTGCTGTGGGAAAACGAGGATGGCGGGTTCGACCGGCTGCCGCACGCCACCGATGCGTGTCGCGACATTACGGCGGGCCAGACCGGCCGCCGCGTGTTCGGTCTCGACATCGCGCCTGAAAGTCTGACGCTGCGGGTGCAGCCGCCGCCGATGGTTCGATTGCAGCGGCTCGCCGCACCGCTGATCGGTGTGCTGGCGGTGGTCGGTATTTTGATCGTGCTGGTGCGGGTGCGCTGGTGCCGTCTGGTGGCGCCGCTGCTGCTGCTCGGCCTCGCCTTGCTGGTGGTTGTGATTGATGACGCCAGTTTCATCGGCGGGTTGCGGCCGCTCGATGGCGGCGACGATGGTCTATTTTACGACGGCGTGGGGCGGCAGATATTGCGCTTCGCGCTGGCAGGCGACTGGTTCAATGCGCTCAAAGGCGGCGAGGCCGTCTTCTATTATGGCGGCCCGGGACTGCGTTACTTCCGGGCGCTGGAGCATGTGATCTTCGGCGAAACCTATTTCGGCTATCTCGCTTTGGTGCTGGTGTTGCCGTTCGTGGTATGGGCGGTGTTCCGCCGCTTCGTCGACGACAAGGTGTCTGCGCTGGCGCTGGCATTGGTGTTCGTCGCGATTCCGATCGGACTCGTCTTCGGCACCAGCTTCCTCAACTATGCCCAGTGGGCGTCGCGCGGCTTCGCCGATCCGGCGGCCTATATCTTCTTCATCATCGGCATCCTGCCGATTGTCGGCATGACCGAAGCCGGCCCGACCTCACGGTTCTTGCCGGCGCTCGGCGGTGGTCTTGCGATGGCGCTCGCGATCTTCATGAAGCCGATCGTGGCACCGGCCTGCGCGGTGCTGCTCACGGGCGCGGGACTGATGGCGCTCTATCGCCGTCAATGGTTGCGGCTCGCCGGTCTTTGCATCGGATTTGCGCCAGTGTTTCTCATCACGCTGCATAACTGGGTGTTTGGCAGCGTGTTCGTTCTCTTCAGCGCCAACTCGGCGCATCCGCTGGTGCTGACCATGCCGCCGGCCGCCTATGTGGCGGCGTTCGGCGAACTCGTGCACGGCTCGTTCGGTCCGGAGGCGATGCGCGGTCTATGGCAGATCCTCGGCTGGCTGCGCGGACCTTCGGAATCCTATTGGGCGATTCCGCTCAGCCTGGCTGGAGTCGTTGTCGCAATTCATGTGGCGTTGCGCGGGCGCGGGTATGACGTCTGGCTGCGGCTGATCGCCGGCGTTGCGCTGGCGCAGCATATTGTGGCGTTCTTCTATGTGGCGACGCCGCGCTATCACTTCCTGACATGGTTCCTGACGCTGGTGGTGGTCGCAGCCTGGTGGTACCGGGAAATCGCGCCGGCTCTCGCGCGCCGTTATCCGCAGATCCGCTTTTCCCAGCGCTTTACCGTGGCGCTGCATCGGTTGCACACCATGCATGCCGGGCATGCTTGAGCGGGCCGCTCATTTTGCATTGCGGTAAAATAGGGCTGCTGCCCTGGCGACGGCGCTGTGCGGCGATGCGTGTCCCACGTCTTGCTCACGTCGCTGATTTCGGTACCATCGAAGGGCTAAAAATATCGGGGCGATTCATTTCGAAGCACTTCGGCTCTGATCCAGGGCGTCGCGCTGCTTCTTCGTCCGGTGGCGGTTGATCCGCAGGACGACAGATGGTGCGGCGGTTGGATCATTGAGGCTGCGCGGACATGAATTGCGCGAGGAGCCGCAATGAGTGCCAGCGTCATCGTTACTGCCGACAATGCTCCCTCTGTCCTTGCCGATTTGCCGCGATGGCCGCGGCTCGCTTTGTCGATTGTCGCGCGGTTGAAGCGCGGCAGCCTGCGGCTCGATTTGCCGGACGGCCGCAAGCTGGTCTTTCAGGGCGCAGAATCCGGACCGAGCGCGGAGATGACGGTCCGGTCGTACCGGTTCGCGCGGCGCATGATGGCCGGCGGCGATCTCGGCATCGCCGAATCCTATCTGCGCGGCGAGTGGGACACGCCGGACCTGACGCAGTTCTTCTATCTGTTCTGCGTCAACACCGACATGATGGGCAACGTGCTCGCCCGCAACCCGGTGGTGCGGTTCTGGCAATGGCTGCGGTTCCGGATGCAGAGCAACAGCCGCCGTCAGGCGCGGCGCAACATCCACGCGCATTACGATCTCGGCAATGCGTTCTATTCCGCGTGGCTTGACCCGACCATGACCTATTCGTCGGCGCTGTTCGAGGACGGCGTCAACGATCTCTCGGCGGCGCAGACGCGCAAATACGAAGCCCTGGCGAAAGCGATCGATTTGCGTCCGGGCCATCATGTGCTGGAGATCGGCTGCGGCTGGGGCGGGTTCAGCGAATATGCGGCGCGCCACGGCGCGCGGGTAACCGCGCTGACCATCAGCCGCGAGCAGTTCGACTACGCCACCCGCCGCATCGCCGACGCCGGGTTGAATGACCGTGTCACCATCAAGCTGCAGGACTATCGTGACGAGACCGGCGTATTCGACCGCATCGCCTCGATCGAGATGATCGAGGCGGTCGGCGAAAAGTATTGGCCGGACTATTTCGCCCAGTTGCGCGACCGGTTGAAGCCTGGCGGCATCGCCGGCATCCAGGGCATCACCATTCAGGATGCCTTCTTCGACAATTACCGCCGCGAGATCGATTTCATCCGCGGTTACATTTTCCCGGGTGGCATGCTGCCGACCGCGAGCACGCTCCGGGCGATGGGCGAGAAGTTCGGATTGCCGATGGTCGGTGAGCGGATCTTCGGACTCGACTATGCCCGCACCTTGATGGAGTGGCGCGAACGGTTCTTCGCGGCGTGGCCGGCGATCAAGCCGCTTGGCTTCGACGAGCGGTTCCGCCGGCTGTGGCATTACTATCTGGCCTACTGCGAGGCCGGCTTTCGCTCCGGCAATATCGACGTCCGGCAGATGGTGTTTGCCAAGCCGGCATGAACAGCGGAACGCAAAGCCGCTGCGATAAAAATTGACATAGGCAGGAAACGTTAGGACTTACCCGCGAGTTGGCCTCCCAAATATCTGACGGGAGCCGGATGTCGCGGAATGCATGCAGTACTACGCCAAAAGCTGCAGATTCATTCGGCGCTCGATGTGGATGACATCGCTGCACTGAATAAGCTGCCGTATCAGGGGCGGGATTTGGCGGACGGAGAGGACGCGATCTGCCAGGGCGATCGTCCCAATTCCTCGATCCTGGTGATAGAAGGAATGGTGGGGCGCTATCACTCGCTGGCGGATGGCCACCGTCAGTTCATCTCGTTCCATATCACTGGCGATCTGCCCGATGCGCAAGCGCTGTTCATTGCCGAGATGGATCATTCGATCCGCGCGATGGGGGCGGCAAAGATTGCGCTGATTCCGCATGAGGCCATCCTCGCGCTGTTCGTGCGTCGCCCCGCCGTCGGCCTCGCGATCTGGCGTGAGACGCTGCTCGATGCGGCGATCTTCCGCAGCACCATCACCAACAACAGTGCACGACCGCCGCTGGCGCGGGCCGCTCATTTTTTCTGCGAGCAGTATTATCGGGCACGCGCCCGGTTCGGTCGTCGCAGCGGGGTCGGTATCTGTTATCTGCCGCTCAGCCAGGCGCAGTTGGGCGACACGCTCGGCATGTCCATTGTGACCGTGAATCGGACGCTGCAGCAGTTGCGGCGCACTGGAGCGATGGACTGGACCGAAGGCAGTCTGCAGGTCAAGAACTGGTCCAAACTGGCCACCATCGGCGAGTTCGATCCGTCCTATTTGCATCTGCGTGCGCCGCGACGGCTTTGAGCCTGGGAACCCGGGTTCCGCTCCGGCGTTGGGGTCTATCGATTTGATCACAGGCATGGTCTCTGGCCGTGCCGCTTCGCATTGTCATTCGCGTTTTCCATGGCTGCCAAATCCGCGTCTCGCTTTGTTGTTTATGCAGCGCTCGTCGGAAACCTGTTGATCGCGCTCACCAAGTTCGGCGCGGCGGCATGGACCGGCAGTTCCGCGATGTTGAGCGAAGCGATTCATTCGCTGGTCGATACGTCGAACCAGATATTGCTGCTCTATGGCATGTATCGCTCGCAGCAGCCGCCGAGCGAAGCGCATCCGCTCGGCCACGGCCGCGAGCTTTATTTCTGGAGCTTCATCGTCGCGCTGATGATGTTCATGATCGGCGCCGGCGTCACCTTCTATGAGGCGATCGGTCATATCCAGGACCCGGTGCCGATCAACGATCCCATCGTGACCTATGTGGTGCTCGGCATCGCCTTCGTGGTCGAGGGCGCAACCTGGCTGGTGGCGTTGCGGGAGTTTCGCAAGGCGAAAGGCGACGCGGGGTACCTCGAAGCCGCGATCCAGAGCAAGGACCCGCCGTCCTATATCGTGCTGTTCGAGGACAGCGCCGCGCTGATCGGCATCGTCATCGCCTTTGCCGGCATCTTCGCCTCGCATCATTTTGCCATGCCGGTGCTCGACGGCGTTGCGTCGCTCGGCATCAGTCTTCTCCTGGGGCTGACAGCGCTGGTGCTCGCCCGCGAGAGCAAGGATTTGCTGATTGGCGAGCCTGCCTCGCGGGCGGTGCGTGAAAGCCTCTTGAAGGCAGCCCGTTCGATCCCCGGGATCGAACGGGCCAATCTGATCTTCACCGTGCATCTGGCGCCGCGCCAGATCGTCTGCGCGCTGAGCCTCGAATTTGCGGATCGGCTGACCGTGCCCGAGATCGAGGAAAAAGTGATCGCGCTGGAACAGGCCATCCGCGCGGCGCAGCCCGATGTGATCGCGGTGTTCATCAACCCGCAGACGGCGGGGACCTTCCAGTCGCGGCGGCGGATGCTGGCCTCAACCTAATCAGAATTGCCGCCCGCATCACGGACCGCGCCGATCGGCATTTGCGTCCGCCCCTAAGGTGCGCGAAACAGAGGACGGCCGGTTCCGGGACCGGCCGTTTGTCGTATCGGTTGCTGCGGTTGACGATGGAAAATCCTGTTCTGCAAAATCCTGTTCTGATCGCCGGTGGCGGTATCGGCGGGCTGGCAACAGCCCTGACGCTCCACCAGATCGGCGTGCCTTGCGTGGTATTCGAAGCGGTGCGGGAGATGCGGCCGCTCGGCGTCGGCATCAACATGCAGCCCAATGCGGTGCGCGAACTCTACGATCTCGGCATCACCGCGGACGATCTCGATCGCGTCGGCCTGCCGGCCAAAGAGTGGGTGCTGGTCGGCCTCAACGGCAATGACATTTACTCCGAGCCGCGCGGCCTGCTGGCCGGTTACCACTGGCCTCAATATGCGGTGCATCGCGGCCGGTTTCACATGCTGCTGCACGACAAGGTGGTCGCGCGGCTCGGCCCGCAGGCCGTGCAACTCGGCAGTCGCGTCGCCGGCTATCGCAAGACTGCGAATGGCGTCACCGCGCTGATCGATCATGCCGACGGCCGCAAATCCGAAGTGGCGGGCTCGCTGCTGATCGGTGCCGACGGCATCCATTCGGCGGTTCGCGCGCAGATGCACCCGGACCAGCCGCCAATCCATTGGGGCGGCGCGATCATGTGGCGCGGCACCACCTGGGGCAAACCGATCCGTGGCGGCGCGTCGTTTGTCGGCCTCGGCACCCACCGCCATCGGATGGTGTTCTATCCGATCTCGCGGCCGGATCCGAAAACCGGGCTCTCGATGATCAACTGGATCGCCGAGGTGACCATGGACAACAGCGACGGCTGGAAACAGAGCGGCTGGTTCCGCGAGGTGAAGATCGACGATTTCGTCCATCACTTCGACAACTGGGTCTGGGACTGGCTCGATGTGCCGGCGCTGATCCGTGGCTCGGACGGCGGCTTCGAGAATCCGATGATCGACCGCGATCCGATCCCGACCTGGCAGGATGGGCCGGTGCTGCTCATCGGCGATGCCGCGCATGCGATGTATCCGACCGGCTCGAACGGCGGCAGTCAGGCCATCGTCGATGCGCGCGTGCTCGGTGCATGCATGGTCGAGCACGGCGCGACGCCGGATGCGCTGGCGGCGTTCGACGCGAAACTGTGCGGGCCGATCTCGCAGGTGATCCTGCGCAATCGCGGGGCGGGGCCGTTCGGTCTGTTGAATCTCGTCGACGAACGCTGCGGCGGCACCTTCGACAACATCGACGATGTGATCCCGCCCGACGAACGCAAGCAGTTCATGGCCGGCTACAAGGCCGCGGCCGGCTTCGCCATCGACCAGCTCAACAAGGCGCCGCCGACGATCGCGCCCGGCGCGCGGGTCGCGCAACGGATGCCATAAACCGGCAGCAGGCTTCTACGCCTGCTGCACCTCCAGCCATTCGGTATAGAGTCCGTCCTCGCCGGCAGGCTTGAGCGGCCGCAGCGGCAGGGACTGCGCCTGCGGCGGTTTCCGCATCTCCTGGTAGATGGCGGTGGTGCCGAGGCCGAACACCTGCCCATCCTCGAGCGAGTAGCAGAAGAAGCCGGATTTGACGCCGCACATATGCATGGCGGCGAGGCACATCGGGCAGGGGTGACCGCTCGCATACATCACGCTGTCATCAAGGCGCGGCGTGCCGAGGTTGCGGCTCGCTTGCCGAATGGCCTGAAGCTCGGCGTGTCCCGTCGGGTCGTTGGTGACGTGGATATCGTTGACCGCGCGGGCGATCACTTCGCCATCGCGCACGATCACGGCGGCGAACGGGCGGCCGCCATCGCGGATATTGGCGCGGGCGAGTTCGACGGCTTCGCGCATGAAATCTTCGTCGGACATTCTTTGGCTCCTGCGATGGATCGCTGTGTTGCGTGGGCGCGTCCGGAGCGCGCAAGTGGTCAGTGCCGCTTTTCGATCCGGAAGATGAACAGCGTGTCGCGCTTTTCCTGACCGGCGAGGATATGCCCAGTCTGGTTGATGAAGTGCGGCACGTCGATCGCGGCGAGCGGATCGGTGCATTCGAGCACGAGGGTGCCGCCGACGGGGACGTCGCGCAACGCCTTCTTGGCACGCAGCACCACATGCGGGCACCGTATGCCGCGCAGATCGAGGCAGGTTTCGCTCGGGTTGCTGTCGACCATGTCGCCCTTGACCATGGCAACATCAATGCCGGGCAAAGCGCGGCTTGTCGAGAGTTTGATCGCATCGGGAGCGCGGCACAGCCGCGCTCCGCGCGTCATCAGGCGGTGACCGGCTTCACCGTGAGCGTGTATTTGACGCTGGCGGGATCAAGGCTGTCGAGCAGCAGGCCGGCGTTTTCCGCTTGCGGATACATCAGGAAGCCGAGTTTCGGATGCTTGCTGCCCGGCAGCGCGAGGTCGTGGGCGAAGTTGTAGGCGAGCCAGTTGCCCTCCCATGAACCGAACAGTGCCTTGCGCGCCGCGATCACTTTGGCGTCGTCGATCGCCAGATTGGTCGGCGGCTCTTCCAGAACCACCTTGCGCACATCGGCGGGATCGACCGGGATCCAGCCGAATCCGGTGAGATAAACTTCCGCGCGGCAATGCTGCGCCTTGGTGACATCGGCGGAGCCGGCGCCGAGACTCTTGTAGCCGAACTGCGAGGGTGCGACGCGCAGGCCGTAGACATCGCGCGCCGGCAGCCCAGCGGCGCGGGCGAGGCCGACATAGAGCGCGTTGAGGTCGGCACATTTGCCGCTCAGGTTTTTCGTCTTCAACATCGCGACGATGTCGCCGGTGCCGCAGCCGCGCGTCGTCGCATTCCGGAAGGTGTTCTCGACCACCCATTCGTAGATCGCGCGGGCCTTCTCCACGTCGGTCTGCTTGCCAGCGACGATTATGTCGGACGTTTCCTTGACGATGCCGTCGACTGGGATGAGCTCGGTGCCCTGGAGATAGAGTTTGCGTGCGGCATCGCTCAGGGCGGGTGCCTGTCCCGGCTTGCTCAGATCCACGGCGCGGTCGCGCGTGGTGATGCGGCTGGTCACCTCGACTACGGGTTTGTCTTCGCCGTCCTTCCAGACCACGTGCAGCATGTCGGCGCCGTATTTCGGATCGCGGACGCGCGTCGCTGTCATGGCGTTGGTGGTCCAGGTGCTGTCGCCGGAGCTAAACCAATCCGCTTCGTTCACCGACGGCAGGGGAATCCACGCCTGCGGCTGCCCGATCGCATCGGCGATATCGACGCGCGTCACCAGATCGTAGCTGCGCCAGGCGCCCGGTTTCGGTGCAAAGACCGGCTGCTGAGCGAAGCCTGTGTTCGGCATCAGTGCCGCGAACGGCAGCGCGGCAGCACTCTTCAGAAAGTCGCGCCGATCCATGTCAATTCTCCCCCAATGATGTATGTTGTGTTGACGCTATGCATACGCCTGCACCGGACGTCGGTTTGGTGCGCTCTGATTTTTTGATTGTCTGATAGAGTTTCTCGATGGAGGCGCGGATATCCGCGCGCGCCCAATCGATCGCGTCTTCTACGATGAAGCGCGGAGCGAGATTCGAATCGAGAACGATCGTGGTCGGCAGGCTGACGACATTCCACGCCCTCGTTACTGCGCGATCGCGATCGAGCAGAACGGGAAATTGCACGCCGAGCTTCGCGACAAAATTACGCACCCTCACGTCGACTTCGGCGACGTCGATCGCGACGACGGTGATGGGCAGGTCGCGCGACTCGTTTGTCAGCTTTTGCAGCGATGCGAATTCTTCGACGCAAGGCGCGCACCATGTCGCGAAGAAGTGCAGCAGGACGATGCGGCCGCGAAAGCTCTCCAGCGGACGTTGTCGGCCGCCGATGTCATCGAGTGTGAATGAGGTGCTTGCAGCGCCGGTCCATGGTTGAAGCTGCGCCGGTGGCTCAAGTCGTGACGATTCCGCGGCTTTTGCGAATGTCGTCTGCCAAACAAGGGCGATAATTGCGAGCTTTAGAAGAGAAATGAGTCTGCGTGAATTTTTTGCATTGCAATAGATTTTGCCGGCGCTGCGTTGCAGCAGCCCGGTCCAGATCGCGCGCGGAATGTTTGAAACGTTGTGGCCCCGACACGCGGGAGCAGCAATTTGCACCACACGTGCATCGTGAACGATTGCATCGAATCGTCAAGACACAAACGCGTTAAGGAAACGAACGCGCAAATTCGCACGTGCAGTTTCTGCCCACCAATGCGTTGCAATTAGACGATTGGACGAATGGTGTGCGCGCTTCTGAAGAGGCTCGGTTCCTTGACACAAATATAGCTGCCGCTTAGCTTTTCATTGGACGAACTCTAAAGTTCGGACGTCCCCCGTGGGGGGCATGCGAAGGAACGCCCCAAATGAACATGGAGCTCTCGCGGCGCTCATTTATGATCGGCGCCGGCGCGGGTTTGGCGGGGACGACAATCGGCGCGCTTGGATTTGGTGAAATCGAAGCCGCGCACGCATTGTCGATCCGGCCGTTCAAACTTGCGCAAACCAAGGAGGCACGCAGTTCGTGCCCGTACTGTGCCGTGTGTTGCGGCATGATGATCTTCTCGGCGGAAAGCAAGGCCGAGAAAGGCAAGATGGAAGTCACTCATATTGAGGGTGACGTCGACCATCCGGTTAATCGCGGAACGTTGTGCCCGAAGGGCGCAGGTGCGATCGACTATATTCGCGCCAAGACCCGCGTGAAGTACCCGATGTATCGCAAGCCCGGCGCCGACAAGTTCGAGCGCGTGAGCTGGGACTTCGCGATGGATCGCATCGCCAAGTTGATGAAAGAAGACCGCGACGCGAACTTCGTCGAGAAGAATCGCGACGGCGTCACGGTCAATCGCTGGCCGACAATGGCGTTCCTGTCAGGCAGCTCGGTGACCAATGAAACGGGCTGGTTGACCTATAAAGTCGCTCGCGGCCTGGGGATCTTGCAACTCGAGAACCAGGCACGCGTTTGACACGGACCGACGGTGTCCAGTCTGGGCCCATCATTCGGTCGCGGTGCAATGACAAACAGCTGGACCGACATCA
>JBQCFU010000428.1:0-2844 GCA_051958775.1 Pseudolabrys sp. | reverse complement strand
GCTTCGCAGCATCCTCGATCATCGCCTGCGTTGCACCTGGTCGGCCGTAGCGAATGTTGTCGCTGATCGAGCGATGCAGCAGCGACGTGTCCTGCGTGACGACGGAGATCTGCGAGCGCAGGCTCTCCTGCGTGACGCTGGCGATGTCCTGTCCGTCGATCAGGATGCGGCCGTCTTCCAGTTCGAAGAAGCGCAGCAGCAGGTTGACCAGCGTCGATTTGCCGGCGCCGGAGCGGCCGACCAGACCGACCTTCTCGCCAGGGGCGATGTCGAGCGTCAGCCCGTCGATCAGTCCGTTCTCGCGGCCGTAGCCGAAGCGGATGTTGTCGAAGGCGATATCGCCTTTCGTGATCTCGATTTCGCGCGCGCCCTCGTCGTCGGGCAGCGCGATCGGCTGCGCGATGGTCATCATGCCTTCCTGCACCACGCCGATATTCTCGAAGATTTCGGTGACGCGCATCGCCACCCAGCCGGCGATGGAGATGATCTGCCAAGACAGCGGCAGCGCCATCGCCACGGTGCCGACCTCGACCTTGCCCTGCATCCACAGCCAGATCGCCAGCGCGCCGGTGGCGGTGACGAGCATGGCGTTGAGCAGCGACAGCAGGAACGAGAATACGGTGTTCAGCCGCAGCGAGGCGTAGAACAGGCCGGTATGCTCGTCGAACGCTTCGCGCACAGAGGCATCTTCCTGCCGCGCGCGGGCGAACAGCTTGACGGTGAGGATATTCGTATAAGTGTCGACGATGCGGCCGGTGAGCACCGAGCGCGCCTCCGACACGTCCTTGGAGCGGTCGCGCATGCGCGGCACGAGGATGCGCAGCAGCACGAGATACGCGCCGAACCAGACATAGATCGGCAGCGCGAGCCGCCAGTCGGCCGACGCGAGCAGGAAGATCGCGCTCGATCCGTAAACCAGGATGTACCAGACGCCGGTGATCAGCGCGACGAGGCTCTCGCGCACGGCCGGGCCGGTCTGCATCACCTTGTTGGCGATGCGGCCGGCGAAGTCATTCTGGAAGAAGGCCCATGACTGCCGCGCCACATGCCAGTGGTTCTGCCAGCGGATCATGTTGGCGACGTTGGCGGAGATTGCCTGGTTGGCGACGAGGTTCTGCGCGGTGATGGCGAGTGGGCGCACCAGCAGCACGATCACCGCCATGCCGGCGAGCAGGTGCCAGTGTTCGGTGATGAGCTGTTGCGGCGTGTTCTGCGTCACCAGTGTGACGATGCGGCCGATGAAGGCAGGGATCGTCGAATCGAGCAGCGCGACCACGAGGCCGGCAACGAACAGCGCGATGAACAGCCCCTTCGCCTGCTGGGCGAAGTGCCAATAGAACGCGACAAGCCCCGTCGGTGGCGCGCCGGGTTGCGGCTCGCCGGTCGGGCGCAGCGATGTTTCAAAGCGTTTGAACAGCATGGTCGATAGCTTTTTGTTGGGGCGTGATCTTGTCGGAAAACCGCTTCACACGTTTCCGGATCACGCCCATCGCACGCAGCGGCACGCGCCCGCCCGCAGGCGGTTCATCCGCCGCGGCCAGGCCGTGCTGTCAAAGAGTATGGCGGATTCGTAGATGTGGTTCGTGTCCGCAGCGTGGCGGACGGACCGATTTACATCGGTTGCGGCGCAGAGCTGCCCTGCTCAAGGCTGCGCTGCAGCCGGGCGGCGAGATAGAGCGCAAAGGCCGGCGCCACGAGGCCGGGACCGGGAACATGGATCTGGCCGAGACCGACCTGGAGCAGCGGCAGCCAGTAGAGGAGGCGCACCAGCAGCCGGCCCATATTGTCGAGCAGGCCGGCGCGCAGCAGCGCCACTGCGGCAACGGTCAGGGCCAGCGTGTCGTAGGAGAGGAGATAGGGCGTCGCAGCGACCGAGCAGGCGAGGACCAGCGCGGCGAGGATACGCGGATCGGCGTCGCGATGTGCGCGGAACAGCCGCCACACCAGCACCGCGGCGGCGAGGCTGACGAGACCCTGGATCGCCATGGCGAGCGGATAAGCGAGGCCGATGCCGCGCATATTCATGTAGACGGTCGGATAGAACGGCGTGGCGATGCCTTCGGGATCGCGCAGCACGATGTTCTGCGTCGGCAGGCCGCGTTCGATGAAGTCGATCCACACCTGCGTGCCGAACACTGCGGCGGTGACGCCGGCAATGGCGAGCGCGGTGACGGTGGCAGCCGCGAACACCCGCCAGCGGCCGGTCGCGATCAGCAGCACCGGAAACAGAATGCCGAGCTGCGGTTTCAATGTCAGGCAGCCGATCAGGACGCCGGCGAGGATCGGCCGGCGGTCGAGCTGCATCAGAATGACGATCAGCATCGCCGCGGTGACGAGCGAGCTCTGCCCGGAGATCATGCAGAATACGGCGGCGGGCGACACCAGCAGCGCGACCAGCGCCATCGGTTCGAAGCCGGCGCGGTGCAGCACACCGGCGAAGATGGCGAAGCCGATCAGCGTCCAGGTGGCGAGCGCGGCGAGATAGGGCATCTGCCCGAACGGCGCTGCGAGCAGCATCACGCTCGGCGGATAGGACCAGTTCTGTCCCGGATAGCCGGAGCCGAGCAGGGCGGTCAGTGCGTTCTGGTAGGATGTCACATCGTACCAGTGGCCGGGATCGGGCAGCGCGGCGGCGCGGCCGTACATCCAGAAGTTCAGAAAGTCGCGGCCGACCACCAGCGTCGAGCCGTCCCGCGGGATGGCGACGCCGTCGTGCAGGGTGACGCCGTAACCGATGGCCGCAGCCACAAGGAAGAACAGACCGAGCCAGAAGAAGGCGCGCAGCACCTCGCGGTCGCTGGCGGCGGCCGGGGTGGTCTCGCGGCTCGCGCCGAGGCCAATGCT
>JBQCFU010000427.1:0-2000 GCA_051958775.1 Pseudolabrys sp. | reverse complement strand
AGAGGACAGTCTTCACATCAACCTCCTCGGCGCGTCCTTAAGCAACTCTGTTCTAGATGCATCCTAGGAGCAAGCCGCGATTGCGTATACGGGATATTTTCAGGAGTGATTCATCTGCCCCCGTTAACGGAGTGGATATATAAAAACGTGTCGAGGCAGCATTCTGTCGGTGGCGAGGATAGGTCTCGAAAAGCCGAGCTAATGCGGTAAAATAATGTTGACGTTGTTCTTGCGAATTGGCGCGCTGGCTCCGATCCGCGCCAGCGCAGCATTTATGTGATCGGCGATATCTGACACGCGGGGCGATAGCCAGCGGACGTCGCGCCAGGATTTCGCTGCGGATTCTTTTTCTGCTCTGTTGAGCCGCGAACCGATAATCCGGTCGTCCGTGTCAGTTTGTCGACGATCGGAGCGGAGTGCCTTTCGGATTATTCCGATCGAAGACGATTTGGCCGCCGACCACAGTCAATTCCGATTTCAGATTTGGGATCTGATTTTCGTCGCAGGTTAGCAGATCATCGGTCAGCACAGCGCAATCGGCAAGCTTGCCGACCTCGAGTGAGCCCCGGCGCTGTTCGTCGAACGAGAGATAGGCGCCGCCCATAGTCGCGAAGCGCAAGGCATCTGTGCGCGATACTGCCTGATCTGGATTGATCGCAGCCCCGGTCCGCGCCCGGCGGGCGATGGTGTGCCAGATCGAATGAAAAAGACTGCAGGGAACATTGTCGCTTCCGAGCGCGATCTTGACGCCGGCCTGGTCGAGCCGGCGCAACGGTACGATCTCACGCGCGCGATCCGTTCCCAGCCGCTCCATATGTTCGGGTCCGCGCTTATAGATGTGCGCACTCGTATGATTGGTGACGACCATATCCAGATCGCGCAGCGCCGCGACTTCATCGTCCGTCACTGTCGATAGATGACCGAGGGTCCAGCGGAGACCGGCGATCGGATGAATCCGGGCAGTCTCCCGAAACAGGTCGAGCATATACGGAAAAATGCCGGTGACCTGGATTCCATTGCGCGCCGCCTCGACGAGCAATGTCACAAGTCCGTCTTTCGGCAATCCGGAGTCGAAGTGGAAGCCGGCCCAGCCGGTGCGGGGTGCATCGGCGGACCGCAACGGCGCTTCGGGTGTTTCGTCGATTTCGCCGTAGATGCCCTGCATCCGCAGCCAGTCGTCTCCCAACCCGCGCCGGGAGAGCCAACCAGTCCATGACCGGATCATTTCCGCGATCGCGCCATGATCGACATGCGACCAGGCCGGGCTGAAGTTGAGAACGCCGCGAACGGTCTGACGGCCCGCGCGGTGAAGCTGCTGATAGGCAGAGACCACCTCGCTCGCTACGCCGTGCCCTTCGAACACCCCCGTCGTGGCGAACGACGCGTAGATCTGCATGGACCGCTCAAGCGCGGCGACGCGGGTTGCCGGATCGAACGAAGGCGCCACGCGCATCAGGCTGTGTTCGACCACCGGCATCTTGTTGTGTTCGAAGAACACGCCGGTCGGCTCGCCCGTCCTGTCGCGCTCGATTTCAACCGAAGGAACCGGCGACTGGGTCGTCCGGTCGATACCGGCGCGTTCGAGCGCCTTGCTGTTGGCGATGGAGACCAGCGGAAGACTGGGGCGCCAATAGCCCCAGATCGAACGGATGTAGACGGGATTGTCCGGAGCGACGCGATCGAGGTCATGCCTGTTCGGAAACCGGCCTTCCCGCAGGCTCCCGGGCAAGCCGTCATAGACCGGCGGCTCGCCGAGCGGCATCGTCACGATCCAGTCGCCCGGTTGTGCCTGGGCCACCAGCGCCTCGATCCGCGACAGGACATCGTCGATTGATTTTGCGCCGGCGAGCGAGGGGAGGCTGTAACGCAGTCCTTCCCGGTCCATATGGGCATGGCCATCGATCAGGCCGGGAATGAGCGTGCGTCCCTTCAGGTCGATCACGGCGGTGTCGTCACACGTGGTCGTCCGTACCTCGGCGTCAGATCCAACGGCGATGATC